>JAUWDL010000137.1 GCA_030608825.1 Gemmatimonadales bacterium | reverse complement strand
AAGCGACGTCGAACTCCTTGCGAAGGATCTCCAGAACCTGGCCGACGCCCTCCTCGCCGTTCGCGGCCAGCCCCCACAAGATGGGCCGTCCCACGAGAACCGCCTTGGCGCCGAGGGCCAGGGCTTTCAGGACGTCCGTTCCCCGCCGCACGCCGCCGTCCACGAGAATCGGAATGCGCCCATCGACCGCCTCCGCCACCGCTGGAAGAGCCTCGATCGTCGCCACGGCCGTGTCCAGCTGCCGCCCGCCGTGGTTGGAGACGATGATGCCCGCCGCGCCGTGCTCCACGGCGAGCTTGGCGTCTTCGGGGTGCACGATGCCCTTGATGACGACGGGCAGAGTGGAGATGTCGGCCAGCCACGCCAGATCGCTCCAGTCGAGCGTTGGATCGAAGAGCGAGACCACGTAATGCGCGAGGCCGGAGTCGGACTCGGACCGGTGGATCTCGTCGAGTCCCGTCGGCATCAGGTTCGCCATCTGGAGACCACTCGGCAGGTGAAAGCGGTTCCGCACGTCCCGCTCCCGCGTCGGCCAAACCTGTGCATCCACGGTGAGGACGATGGCCGTGCATCCCGCCGCCTCGGCACGCTCGACGAGGCCGCGCGTGGCCTCCCGATCCCGGTAGACGTACAGCTGGAACCAGAGCGGCCCGTCCCCGATGGCCGCGACCTCTTCGATGCTGCAGTTGGAGAGCGTGCTCAGCGTCATGATGGTCCCGGCAGCGGCCGTCGCCCTCGCCGTCGCGAGCTCGCCGTCGGGGTGGGCGAGCTGGTGAAAGGCCGTCGGCGCCACGAGAATCGGCATCGAGACCCGGCTGCCGAGCACCTCCGTCGACAGGTCACGCTCACTCACGTCACGCAGCACCCGATGGTACAGCCGGAGACGGTCGTAGGCCGCGTCGTTCTCCGCGAGGGTGATCTCGTCGAAGGAGCCGCCTCGATAATAGTCGTACGCCATGGCGGAGAGCTTCTCGCGCGCGGCCGCCTCGAAGTCACGGATGCTGATGAGATCCATCATCCTCTTCCCGTACCCGGTGGCTCTTCGCTCAGGACCCTGGAGACGGCGCGCCTCCAGCCCGCGAAGAGAGCTTCCCGGCGGTCCTCCTCCATGGTTGGCTCGAACCGCCTTTCGCTCTGCCAGAGATCCTCGATCTCATCCAGGCTGCCAAAGACGCCCGCATCCAGTCCCGCGAGGTAAGCAGCGCCCAGCGCGGTGGTCTCGGTCATCTTCGGCCGCTCCACCGGAAGCGCCAGGATGTCGCTCAGGAACTGCATGGCCCAGTCGTTGGCCACGAGCCCGCCGTCCACGCGCAGGCTGAGGAGATCGGCGCCGGAGTCGGCGGCCATGGCACCCATGAGGTCGCGCGTCTGATAGCACACCGCCTCCAGCGCCGCGCGCGCGATGTGCGCGACGCCTGTGCTGCGGGTGATCCCGAGGATGGCTCCTCTGGCGTCGGGGTCCCAGTAGGGCGCGCCCAGGCCGACGAACGCGGGGACGAGATAGACGCCACCCGTGTCCTCGACGCCTTCTGCCAGGGCTTCGGTCTCGGCCGCTTCGTCGATGACGCCGAGCCCGTCTCGGAGCCACTGGACCGCCGCCCCGCCGACGAAGATGCTTCCCTCCAGCGCATAGGTCGCGACGCCGTCCAGGCGCCAGGCGACCGTGCTGAGGAGCCGGTTGCGGGACTCGATCGGTTGCGTCCCCGTGTTGAGAAGGGCGAACGTCCCGGTCCCGAAGGTGCTCTTGATCATCCCCGGCGTGAACGCCGCCTGGCCGAAGGTGGCGGCCTGCTGATCTCCCGCGACGCCCCGGATCGGTATCGGCGCACCCAAGAGCTCGGAGACGGTTTCGCCGAACGAGCCCGAGCTGTCCCTCACCTCCGGCAGGATCATCTCCGGAACGCGGAAGAGGGCGAGAAGATTCGGGTCCCACGCCTGCTCGTGGATGTCGAACAGAAGTGTGCGCGAGGCGTTCGTGGCATCCGTGGCGTGGACCCGGCCTTCGGTGAGCTTCCACAGCAGCCACGTGTCGATCGTTCCGGCCGCGAGCTCGCCCCGTTCCGCCGCCGCGCGCGCGCCTTCGACGTGGTCGAGAATCCAGGCGAGCTTCGTCGCCGAGAAGTAGGGGTCGAGGAGAAGCCCGGTCGTCCGCCGCACGCCGTCTTCGTGTCCCTCGTCTCTGAGCCGTCGACACTCGCCGGCCGTCCGTCGATCCTGCCATACGATCGCGTTGTGGACCGGCCGCCCATCCGCGCGGTTCCAGACGACCGACGTCTCCCGCTGGTTGGTGATCCCGATGGCCGCCACGTGCGCCGCGTCCGTGGCGGAGGCGGAGATCGCCTCGCGGCAGACCGCCAGGGTGTCGCGCCAGATGCGCTCGGCGTCGTGCTCGACCCACCCAGGACGGGGGAAGATCTGCGGCAGCTCGCGTTGGGCGCGTCCCAGTGGCCGCCCCGCCTCATCGAACACGATGGCCCGCGAGGAAGTCGTGCCCTGATCGATCGCCAGGACAACCTGCGGGTTCAAGAGCGTGGGCGGCGATCGATGGCCGCCGATGGGTGAATGGCTATCTTGGTCCTCCGAATCGGGTATCTCCCGGGCAGAATAGACCGGATCGACCCGAGATTCCACCACTGTGGGGAGAGCGACGTGAGGCGGTATCCGCGATGAGCGGCGGCGGCCCGACGCGAGCCTGGTTCCAGACCTTCGGGTGCAAGGCGAACCAGTACGACACCGAGCGCATGCGACAGGAGCTGGAGCGCTCGGGCGCCGTGGCGGTAACCTCGGCGGAGCGCGCCGATGTGGCCGTGGTCAACACCTGCACGGTCACCGCCGAGGCCGACCGCGATGCCCGCCGCATCATCCGGAAGCTGGGCCGGGAGCACCCGGGACTTCGTATCGTCGTGGCCGGTTGCTCCGCCGCTCTCCGGGAGAGCGAATACTCCGCGATGGACGAGGTCTGGCGTGTGGTCCCCGGGCAGGACGCGGCCGCCGTCGCCCGAGCCGCACGTCCGCTGCGGCCTGCCGAGGCGAACGGGGCTGGGCTCGTCGAGCTCCGCGGCTCGGATCGGGCTCTCCTGACCCGTTTTCGACGGGGCACGCGGGCGTGGCTCAAGGTGCAGGATGGCTGCGATCGGCGGTGCTCCTTCTGCGCTACCCGCGTCGCCCGCGGAGCGAGTCGATCGCGCGGTCCCGATGAGCTGGTCCGCGAGGCGGCGCTGCTGGGCCGGGAGCATCCCGAGATCGTCATCACCGGGATCCACATCGGCCACTATGGGCTGGACCTCGCCGAGCCCGTATCGCTCTCAGGCCTGTGCTGCCGTCTGCTGGACGAGGTGCCGGACGTCAGGCTGCGACTGAGCTCGATCGAGGCCACCGAAATCGACGATTCGCTCGTCGATCTGCTCGCGGACTCGGGAGGCCGTCTCGTCCCCCACCTGCACGTGCCGCTGCAGAGCGGCAGCGACACGGTCCTGAGGCGGATGCGCCGCTGGCACACGCGGGAGGCGTACCGCTCTCGGATTCTGGAGATCGCCTCGCGACTCCCCTACCTCGGGCTCGGAGCGGACATCATCACCGGTTTCCCCGGCGAGACGGACGCCGATCACGAGAGTTCCCGGCGTCTCGTGGAGGAGCTGCCGTACACCTACCTGCACGTCTTCCCGTTCTCGGCCCGGCCCGTCACGGCGGCAGGCTCCCTGCCGAATCAGGTACGGCGACGGGTGAGGGCGGCTCGAGCGCGCGACTTGAGAGAGATCGGCCTGTCGAAGGGGAGATCGTATCGAGCCTCACGCCTGGGCTCGAGGGCTCACGTCGTCGTGGAGACGGCGGCCGTGCGCGGGGCGGGCGCGCGCGAGGCGGTGGGGACGAGCGAGGATTACCTGCGCGTCAAGATCCCCGCGGGAAACGGAGCGGAGGGCCGGTCCGTCCTGCCCGGCACAGTGCTGAGCGGGCTCCTGACAGGCTACCCGGATCGGCTTCAGCTGCGCGCTTGAGGGAGGTCGGCTCTCGCGCTTGGCGCGCGGGCTCCGACGGACGCGCCGTTAGCGAAGAACCTCGAACGGCACTGAAGCTCTCGTGTTGGCCCACTCCAGGAGGAGCGTCCCTTCGTCCGGGCCGCGCGGATAGAGCACGATCCGAAAGCTCTCGACTGGCTCCTCCAGCTCCTCGACCTCCATCTCAACGCGAGCGAGGTCCATGTCCAGGTGATATTCCGTGCCCCACTGTCCGGTCTGCCGGCTGACGATGAGTGTCCACTCGTCGGGGCCGGGGATCGTGTAGAGCGTGTAGTCGCCGGCGGGCACCTCGGCATCTCCGATTCGGAGGTTCGCCTCGGTCGAGAGCGAGGTGGCTTCGTTCGCCCCCGTGCGCCAGACCCGTTGCCACGGAACGAGGCCGCCGAAGATCACGCGATCGCGTACCGAGGGGCTCGAAAACGCCACCTTGATCTGCCGGCCCGCCAACTCGAGCTCGCTCGAGTCGGGGGGGCTCAGGCGTTGTTGGGCCCCGAGGTCCGGTGCCGCCGCCAGGGCAACGATGAGGCCCAGACCGGCCGCCAAGCCGAAGCGTGCTGTTTTCATCTTCGAGTCTCCTCGCTCAACCCTCGCCACCTTCTTGGGAGGAATCTAACCTCGTCGGCCGGAACGAGCGGGCTACGCGCCCTTAAGGGAGCCGCCTCCGTCCACGACGAAGATCGCGCCCGTGACCCAATCCGCGGCTGGAGAGACGAGGTATGTCACCATGTTCCCGATGTCCTCGGCGTCGCCCATCCTTCCGAGCGGAATCGCCTCTTTGGCGAACTCCTCAGTGGCGCGCTGGACGGCAAACGGATCGGGCGCCTCATCGTTGGGTGGCGTGAATGCCTTTCGCACGCCCTCCGTCGGGATCGGTCCCGGCGCGACGGCGTTGACGGTGATCCCA
>JAUWDL010000085.1 GCA_030608825.1 Gemmatimonadales bacterium | reverse complement strand
ATCGTGGATCGCTTGCGGGACGCGGGGCTGCGCGCTGACCTCGATGACAGATCGGATACCCTCAGCTACCGTATCCGCGACGGCGAGGTCATGAAGGTGCCGTACCTCCTGGTCGTTGGGGATCGGGAGCTCGAGGCTGGGACGGTCGCCGTGCGAGCCCATGGGGCCGAGAAGAAGCAGGTGGTGATGCCGGTGGACGACTTCGTCGACGCCGTTGAGGAGAAGGTCCGCTCGAAGGGACTCGATCCGGCGCTGGAGGTCCTCTGAGGTTGCCTGAACCGCCCGCCGGCCTCCCGCGAGCGCTGTTGGGCCCGCGTTGACAGATCGTCAGGCCCCGCCTACCTTTCGCCGCCCTGACAACTAGGCAAGCGGAGCACAGCTCCCACCCTTCGGCGTTCCGGCTCTTCGAGACGGGAGACAGCTGCCGGGTCCGAAGCACGGACGAGCCGTCGGCTCGCCCCTGCTCATCGCGCGGATAACGCGCGTACCCGGACGGCCAGGCCGTACCGGGTTTTTTGTTTCGTATCCGCCGTCCGGTCAAGGACGAGGCAGCGCGGCGGCATTGTTCCAGTGTCCGAGAGAGGGGACGTGAGCCAGGAAGAACTGAGAGTCAACGATCGAATCCGAATCAGCCCGATCCGCCTGATCGACGACGAGGGAGAGCAGGTGGGCATCATTCCGACCGACGAAGCGAGGCGCATGGCGCGGGAGCGCAGCCTGGACCTCGTGGAGGTGGCGCCCAACGCGCGCCCGCCGGTCTGCAAGCTGATGGACTACGGGAAGCACAAGTACGAGCTGGCGAGGAAGCTCCGCGAGGCGAGGAAGAAGCAGCACAACATACACGTGAAGGAAGTCAAGCTGCGGCCCCGGATCGAGACCCACGATCTGGAGTTCAAGATGCGGCATGCGCGGCGATTCTTCGAAGAAGGTGACAAGGTCAAGTTCACGCTGATGTTCCGCGGTCGAGAGGTCACCCACCCGGAGCTTGGCATCCGGCTACTGGAGCAGGTGAAGGGAGAGTTGGAAGACGTCGCCGACGTGGAGATCGCGATCGCGCGAGAAGGGCGCACGATGACCATGGTCATGGCGCCGCACCGCGTCGAGGTGGAATGAGTGATACGCGCCGGCTGAGTCACACAGCCCGGAAAGGAGTCGAGATCAGATGCCGAAAATGAAGACGCGCCGGTCCGCCGCGAAGCGGTTTCGCAAGACCGGCTCCGGGGTGTTGCGTCGAAGGAGGGCGTTCTCCAGCCACATCCTCACCAAGAAAAGCCCCAAGAGGAAGCGCCGTCTGCGCAAGCCGACGAACGTCTCGAAGGCCGATACAAAGCGGGTCAAGCGGATGTTGGGACTTTAGAGAGTAAGCGGAGCATAGACTTTCAGAAGCGACAGATAAAGAGGTGAGACGGTGCCTCGCGTAAAGACGAATATCGCGCGAAACAAGCGCAAGAAGAAGCTCATGAAGGAAGCCCGCGGCTACTTCGGCGGGCGATCCAAGCTGTACCGGTCGGCCAAGGACGCGGTCGAGCGTGGATGGGAGTACGCCTATCGCGACCGTCGCCGCCGCAAGCGGGATTTCCGGGCGCTGTGGATCAGCCGGATCAACGCAGCGTCCCGGGAGAACGGCCTCTCCTACTCGCGCTTGATCAGCGGGCTGCGAAGTGCCGGTGTCGACCTCAACCGCAAGGTGCTGGCGGATCTGGCCGTCCGGGAGCCGGCGGCGTTCGCCGAGCTGGTGCAGGTGGCCAAGGACCAGCTGCGCTGAGGCCGGCGTGACCGAGCCGATTCAACTGGTCGACGCTCTGGAGCGGATCGAGGGTGAAGGCCTCGCCTCGATCGAGGCGGCGGAGTCGCTCGAAGCGCTCGAAGAGCTCAGGGTTCGATACCTGGGTCGAAGCGGCGATTTGGCCGGGTTGCTGAGCCGCATCGGCCAAGCGCCGCCCGAGGACCGCCGGACGATCGGCCAGGCGGCAAACACAGCCAAGCGCCGGTTGCAGGAGGCGCACACGTTTCGACAGGCGGCCCTGGAGAGCGCCGAGTCGGCGGGTGTCGCGCAGGCGGACCTCACGATGCCCGGTCGCCGCGCCTGGGAGGGGGGCGTACATCCGGTGACTCGGGTCATCGATGAGATCTGCGAGATCTTCCGGGAGCTCGGCTTCTCAAAGGTGCGAGGTCCGGAGGCGGAGACGGAGTGGTACAATTTCCAGGCTCTCAACATCCCGCTCGAGCATCCGGCGGCCGATATGTGGGACACCTTCTACCTGGCTGACGGGGTCGTCCTGCGCAGCCACACGTCCCCGGTGCAGGCCCGCATCATGGAGACGCACGAGCCTCCCGTGAGGGTCGTGGTTCCCGGCCTGTGCTACCGGCGCGATCCGTTCGATGCGACGCACGCGCCGGCCTTCGAGCAGATCGAGGGGCTGGCCGTGGACGAGGGGATCGACTTCGTGGAGTTCCGCTCCACCATCGAGCATTTCGTCCATCGCTTCTTCGGCCGGGAGACGACGGCTCGCTTCCGCCCGGCCTACTTCCCCTTCACCGAGCCCTCCGCCGAGGTCGACGTCTCCTGTCACATGTGCGGGGGATCGGGGTGTTCTACCTGCAAGGGAACGGGCTGGATCGAGATCATGGGCTCCGGAATGGTGCACCCGGCCGTGTTCGAGGCGGTAGGGTACGATCCGGAGCGGTACACGGGCTACGCGTTCGGCATGGGCTCGGCCCGGATCGCCATGCTCAGGTACGGGATTCCGGACATCCGGCTCTTTTACGAGGGCGATGCCCGTTTTCTGGCGCAGTTTCGCTAATCCGACGCGCGGACGGATCGCGGTGGCGTCGTCGCGAATTGCCGCGTATGTTTGACTACCTAAAGCCGTTTCTGCGGCCGACGCTTTAAAGTCAACTAAAATATACATGTTGAGGGTGAGGGCGGATTCTCTACATGGAGTCCCGCGGGACATGATTCGGTGAAAGTCTCAGTCAATTGGCTTCGAGAGCTGGCGCCCGGGATCGACGGATCGCCCGAGGATCTCGCCGATCATCTCTCCATGACCGCCGTTGCCGTGGACGAAGTGCATCGCATCGGCGCCGGGATCGAGAGCGTCGTGGTGGCGCGGGTGGAGGAGACGACGGCACACCCGGACGCCGACCGACTCAACCTGGCTTCCATCACGGTGGGGACGGATGAGCCCATCGGCGTCGTGGTCGGAGCGCCCGTGCGGGCAGGAGCGCTCTATCCGCATGCTCCGCCCGGCACGACGCTGCCCGGCGGCCTGAAGATCGGCACCCGAAAGATCCGCGGCCAGACGAGCCACGGGATGCTGTGCTCGGAGCGCGAGCTGGGGCTGGGCTGGGACCAGTCGGGCATCCTCGAGCTTCCACCCGACCTGGTGCCCGGCGAGCCGCTCGCCGAGGCGCTGGGCTTCCCGGATCACGTCCTGGAGCTGGACCTTACCCCGAACCGGGCCGATCTGGCTGGGCATCTCGCGGTGGCGCGGGAGCTGGCGCCGGAGGGCGAGGCCGGCCTTGTGCTTCCGTCCTTCGGATCGGCCGTCGATGCCTGGAATCCGACCTGGATCGACGGGGAGCGCGATGTCTCGGCGGCCGGGGTGCGCGTGGTCATCGAGGACCCCGAGCGGTGCAGCCGCTTCCTCGGCATAGTGATTCGGGGGGTGCGCGTCTGTCCCTCTCCGGCATGGCTTGCCGCCCGGCTGTGGGCGCTCGGCGCTCGGCCGATCAACAACGTCGTGGATGCCACGAACTACGCGATGCACGAGCTCAACCATCCCCTCCATGCCTACGATCTGGCGACGCTGAGAGGCCCCGAGGTCAGGGTGCGAGCCGGAAGGGCAGGGGAACGGTTGCGCACGCTGGATGGCGAAGAGCACGCTCTCGCCGAGGTCTCATCCGTCATCGCGGATGCCGACGGAGCCATCGGCCTCGCCGGAGTCATGGGTGGAGAGGACACCGAGGTGAGCTCGGCGACGACGGATGTCTTCCTCGAGTGTGCCGTGTTCGACCCGCTTCGCACGCGAAGAACCGCACGGCAGGCCGGGTTGTCCACGGATGCGTCGTATCGCTTCGAGCGGGGAGTGGATCGCACGGACGTCGAGAAGGCGATCACCCGCTGCGCTCGCCTGATCCTCGCGACGGCAGGAGGTCGGGCCGAGGAGCAGGCGGTTCGGGTCGGACCTCTGCCCGGAGAGCGGACCGTGCTGGAGCTTCGGCCCTCCCGGGTGCGGCAGGTGCTCGGCCGGAGCTTCGATCGGGAGGAGCTGGCCGGCATTCTCGCCCCGATCGGCTTTCAGCCTGCCAACGGGTCCGGGAAGGCGGATGATCCACCGCTTCGCCTCTTCGTGCCGGGTTGGCGGAACGACGTCACGCGTGAGATCGACCTCGTGGAGGAGGTAGCACGCCGGCATGGCTACAACCGCTTCGAGGGCGGCGCGTTCGCGGTTCGGCCGAGCTCCGTGCCCGACGATCCCGCGTGGGAGCGGGCCGAGCGCGTCCGCCGGCTCTTCGTGGCTCGAGGCTACCTGGAGGCTCGCAGCGCGAGCTTCGCCACGGCCCGGCGAGCCGGTCCGGACGCCGTGGAACTGCGAAACCCCCTGTCGGCCGAGGAGGCCCGGCTTCGCACCGACCTGATGGCGTCGCTGCTCGACCGGTTGGAGTACAATCTGGCTCGGGGCCGCAGGGATGTGAGGCTGTTCGAGATCGGGACGGCCTTCGCAGCGACGGGAGACGACGAGGAGCCTCCGGCCCTGCCTCTCGAGGAGCTGCGGGCCGCCTTCGTGGTGACGGGAGGTCGTGAGCCCGAGCACTGGGGGGCCGAGGCCGCTGACGTAGACCTTTGGGATCTCAAGGGCCTGGCCGAGGAGCTCGCCGGGGATCTTCTCGGTGCTGGCGTCAGGCCGGTTCTCCCTGACACCGCCGAAAGAGTCGCCGAGGCGGGCCTCGGGTCGGTCGCCCGGTGGCTCGACGGCGAGGCCTTCGAGCTCGAAAGGCAGGGGCGGGTCGTCGGCTTGGCCGGCCGGGTCAAGAACTCCGCCGTGGACGCCCCTCGTTGGGTGGCTCCCATATGGGGCGGGGAGTTTCGGCTCGCCGCCGTTCGACGTGACGCGGAGGCCGCCTTCGCGTCGCTCTCGCCGTACCCTCGCGTCGGCAGAGACCTCGCGATCATCGTGTCGGAGAAGCGCACGGTTTCGGAGCTGGAGGAGGTCATTCGGGGAGCTTGCCCGCCGTTCCTCGAATCGGTGTGGTTGTTCGATGTCTACGAGGGCGAGGAGATCCCGGAGGGATGCCGGAGCCTCGCCTGGCGATTCCGCTTCCAGGCCGCCGATCGCACACTCACCGACGAGGAGGTGGATGCCGCAATGAACGCCGTCACTTTTGCCCTGGAGGATAAGAGCGATGCCCGCATCCGAACGTCCTGACTCCGAAGGAGGGGACCAAGCGCTGGAAGAGGTCGTGGCCGACGCACCCGACATCGATGAGGAGATCACGCGTCTCGAGGCAGCGGTGGAATCCCTCGCCAGCAGCTTCGGGGCCATGAGGGAACGGGCGAGCGTCGCCGAGGCGAACCACCGGAAACTGGCCGAGGCGTTGCGAGACACCGATTTGGAGGAGATGGCTCCCACAGAGCTGCAGACCCGGCTCGAGGAGCTGGCCGATGAGAACGGCCGCCTCCGGGCAACCGTGAACGAGGCACGAGGCCGAGCGGACCGCATACGGAGTCGCCTGATGTTGATGGAGGATGAGCAGGCCGATGACTGAGAACGACGACAGCGGCGGCGATCAGAAGGCCGTGCGGGTGACCATTTTCGGCGAGGATTACCTCATCCGGTCCGAGATGGGTCAAGCCTATACGGAGCGTTGCGCTCGCTACGTGGACGCCGCGATCCAGGAAGCGCACGTGCGAGGCCACGTGGCCGAGCCGCACAAGGCAGCGATCCTCGCTTCCATGCAGATTACGGATCGACTCTTCCGGGCGTATGCGGACGCGGAGGAGCTGCAGCGTGAGCTGGGGGGTCGGGTTACCGAGATGCGTGGGCGGATCGAGGCGGTGCTCGACGCGGGCGACTGATCCGTGGCCGCTTGCGACGCCATCGGCGGCGGCCCAACTTGGTTTTGCCAGTTTGTGCTGCCGGGCGTTGGAGATCACTAGATCTTGTACATAGATGCGGCGCGTCGCTTCGCGATGCGTCGCCAGTTGCTCATATCGCCTGACGGTCGGCGCGCGCAAGCGCTCGGCCTTTTTTTTTGCTTTTGCGGGGCGTCCCGGGAACCCCGCCGACATAGATATTCGGAGCCTGATGGGACTCGAGATCACCGTTATCGTCGTAACGCTCGCTCTCGTGCTGGGAGTCGGGGCGGGCCATCTGCTGGAGCGCCGCCG
>JAUWDL010000171.1 GCA_030608825.1 Gemmatimonadales bacterium | reverse complement strand
ACTACTCTCACTATGGACGGATGTGTCCGATCGAGACGCCGGAGGGGCCCAACATCGGGCTGATCACCTCGATGACGACGTTCGCGCAGCTGAACGAGCTCGGCTTCCTTGAGACGCCGTATCGCCGGGTTGTGGACGGTCAGGTCACCGATGACGATGAGGTCGTTTGGCTCTCCGCGAGCGAGGAGGAAGAGTACTCCGTCGCCCAGGCCAACGCCGAGCTCGACGAGGATGGACGGTTCAAGCGGGATCTCGTGCTCAGCCGTCGGCGGGATGACTATCCGCTCCTTCCGCGCGACGAAATCGACTTCATGGATGTTGCGCCCGAGCAGATCGTGGCCGTGTCGCCGGCTCTCATTCCGTTCCTGGAGCATGACGACGCCAACCGGGCTCTCATGGGATCGAACATGCAGCGGCAGGCCGTGCCTCTCCTTTTCCCGGACGCTCCGCTGGTTGGAACAGGACTCGAGCAGAAGGTCGCACAGGACTCCGGCGCGGTAGTCCTCGCTCGACGGGCCGGGAAGGTCACCAAGGTCACGGCCGACGAGATCGTCGTGGACACGGGCCAGCCGCGTGGCGGTGCCGGTGACGTGCCCCTGGCGCGTCTCACCCAGTACGACAGGTACCGGTTGAAGAAGTTCTGGAGAACCAACCAGGACACGTCCATCAACCAGCGCCCGATCGTCCGGCTCGGAGATGGCGTCAAGAAGGGCCAGGTGATCGCGGACGGAGCGGCGACGGAGGACGGATTGCTGGCCCTCGGTCAGAACCTCCTCGTCGCCTTCATGCCCTGGTATGGGCACAACTTCGAGGACGCGATCGTCATCAGCGAGCGGCTGGCCAAGACGGACGCCCTGACGTCGGTGCATATCCAGGAACTCGAGCTCCACGTGCGCGACACGAAGCGCGGGATGGAGGAGATCACGCGAGAGATTCCCAATGTGGCCGAGGAGGCGCTCGTGGACCTGGACGAGCGCGGCATCGTCCGCGTCGGCGCGACGGTCAAGTCGGGCGACGTCCTGGTCGGGAAGATCACGCCGAAGGGTGAGACCGAGCTTTCTCCGGAGGAGAAACTCCTGACCGCGATCTTCGGCGAGAAGGCGAAAGACGTCAAAGACAGCTCGCTTCGCGTTCCTCCCGGCGTCGAGGGAACGGTCATCGACGTCAAGATCTTCTCGCGGCGGATCGATGATCCGCTCCTCGAGCGTGAGCACGGCGAGAGGATCGCCGATCTGCGCGAGGTCGAGCGCGCTGAGATCGGCCGCGTGCGTGATGCGCGCGATGAAGAGCTGCGCGAGATCCTCAAGGGCCAAACGGTGGCGCTTTTCCTCAAGCGGGGGACGATCGAGCCGCTCTTCTCCGAGGGTTCGAAGCTGACGGTCTCGAATCTGGCTGAGCTGGACTTCGGCACCGTCGATCTCTCCACCCTCAAGGTGAAGCACGCAAAGCCGAACGATCGCGTACGCCGTCTGATCGAGGAAGCCAAAGCGCGCGCCGAGCGAATCCGGGAGCGCACCGAGGAGGGGATCGACAAGGTCTTCCAGCCGGACGAGCTGTCTCCGGGCGTTGTCCAGCTCGTGAAGGTCTACCTGGCCGAGAAGCGAAAGATCGCGGTCGGCGACAAGATGGCGGGCCGTCACGGCAACAAGGGGATCATCGCTCGCGTCGTCCCCGAAGAGGACATGCCGTTCCTTCCCGATGGTAGTGCGGTGGACATCGTTCTCAACCCGCTCGGAGTGCCGAGCCGCATGAACGTCGGCCAGATCCTCGAGACGCTGCTGGGGTGGGCTGGGGAGATCCTCGGGTTCCGGTCCGAGACGCCTGTCTTCCAGGGAGCCAGCGAGCACGAAATCGGCGCCCTCCTCAAGATCTCCGGATCAATCTGGGCGGCGCGCAGCCTGGGATCCGATCTGGAGCCGCCGAGGCTGGGCCCGGAAGAAGCGCGGATGCTGGCCGAGGGCATCCAGGCTACAGGGGGTGGCCAGGTGGCCCGGACGAACGGGGCCGGAGTCGGTCTCGGCCGCCCGTTGGACGGCTATCTGAAATCTCCCGTCAAGGGGCTGCGTGACTTCATGGAGGCGTTCGCCCACTACCTCGTCGAGGTAGCCCGTGAACTCTCCGGAGGCACGATCTCCGAGAAGCTTCGAGAGGATGGTTGGGACGCGGCCGCCGATCTGGTCGGCGCGAGGCGGATCAAGTCCGGTGTCGACGCTGCGGTCAACGAGCTGATGAACCGTGCCGGTCTGCGGCCGCAAGGAAAGGCGCGACTGCGCGACGGCCGGACCGGCGAGGAGTTCGACGCCGACGTCACCGTTGGGATGATCTACATGATGAAGCTGTCGCACTTGGTGGATGACAAGATCCACGCCCGGTCGATCGGACCTTACAGCCTGGTGACGCAACAGCCACTGGCCGGTAAAGCCCAATTCGGCGGCCAGCGGTTCGGCGAGATGGAAGTATGGGCACTCGAGGCGTACGGCGCCGCGCATACGCTGCAGGAGATGCTCACCGTGAAGTCGGACGATGTCTCCGGACGCAGCCGCGTCTACGAGGCGATCGTAAAAGGGGAGAACCTGCCCCAGCCGGGCGTGCCGGAGAGCTTCAACGTGCTGGTCAAGGAGCTTCAGGCTCTCGGCTTGAGCGTGACGCTGGGCAAAGAGGAAGAGAACGGCTTCTTCACGGAATGAGCCGTAGGGTTTCCAGGGCTTAACAGGGGATCAAATGATCGATTTTCCGCGACACAGGGGTGGGGGTGGTTCCGACTTCGACTGGATCCAGATCAAGATCGCGTCTCCCGAGGAGATCCGGTCGTGGAGCCACGGCGAGGTCACCAAGCCGGAGACGATCAACTACCGGTCGTTCAAGCCCGAACGCGACGGACTCTTCTGCGAGCGCATCTTCGGTCCGGTCAAGGACTGGGAGTGCCATTGCGGAAAGTTCAAGCGCATCCGCTACCGGGGACACATTTGCGACAAGTGCGGCGTCGAGGTGACCCTCTCGAAGGTGCGGCGAGAGCGGATGGGCCACATCGAGCTGGCCGTGCCGGTGGCCCACATCTGGTTCTTCAAGACACTGCCTTCCCAGATGGGCTATCTGTTGGGAATGAAGCTCCGCGATCTGGAGCGGGTGATTTACTACGCCGCATACGTCGTGACGAGTCCAGGCAAGCAGGAGGTGGAGGATCTGCAGGTTCTGGACGAGGAGGAGTACTGGACGCTCACCGAGAAGGCCCAGGAAGAGGGTGACACGAAGTTCCGAGCCGAGATCGGCGCGGAAGGCGTCCGGACGCTTCTCGGCCAGCTCGATGTGGACGGCCTGGCCGAAGAGCTGAGGGTGGAGGTTGCGAACGAGACCTCGAAGCATCGCAAGAAGAAGAAGCTGAAGAGGCTCAAGGTCATCGACGCGATCCGCGGTAGCGACGAGGATCCGTTCAAGCGGAACAACCCGGAGCACTTCATCATGGACGTGATTCCGGTGATTCCGCCCGATCTGCGCCCGTTGGTGCCGCTCGACGGAGGTCGCTTCGCGACGTCAGACCTCAACGACCTGTACCGTCGCGTGATCAACCGCAACAACCGCCTCAAGAAGCTTCTCGAGATGCGGGCGCCCGAGGTGATCCTGCGAAACGAAAAACGGATGCTGCAGGAAGCCGTGGACGCTCTGTTCGACAACGGTCGCCGGGGCAAAGCCATCCGCGGGCGAGGCAAACGGCCGCTCAAGTCGCTCTCCGACATGCTGAAGGGGAAGCAGGGGCGCTTCCGTCAGAACCTGCTCGGGAAGAGGGTCGACTACTCCGGCCGCTCGGTCATCGTGGTCGGTCCGGAGCTTCACCTTCACCAGTGCGGACTCCCCAAGGCGATGGCGGTCGAGCTCTTCAAGCCGTTCATCATTCACGAGTTGGAGCGACGCGGAGCCGCCGAGACCGTCAAGCGCGCCAAGAAGCTGGTGGAGCGCGACGACCCGAAGGTCTACGAGGTCCTCGAGGATATCATCAAGGACCATCCGGTTCTCCTGAACCGAGCGCCGACCCTGCATCGACTCGGCATTCAAGCTTTCGAGCCCGTGCTCGTCGAGGGTAAGGCGATTCGCATCCACCCGCTCGTCTGCGCGGCGTTCAACGCCGACTTCGATGGTGACCAGATGGCGGTGCACGTGCCGCTCTCCTTCGAGGCGCAGGTCGAGTCCCGGGTGCTCATGCTCTCGAGCAACAACATCCTCAAGCCCGCGAGCGGTCGACCGATCGCATCTCCGACCCAGGACATGGTGCTCGGCTGCTACTTCGTCACGAAGAAGGGGCACGATTTCGATGAGGTCGTCGAGGCGGGCGGGCTTCCGTGCTTCGACGCCCCCGACCAGGTCGAGGTGGCCCTCGCGAACGGGTACCTCCGCAAGCCGGATGGCACGCCGGACTATCGCCGACCGATCCGCTTCCTTACAGAGGTCGTGGATGCCGAGGGTGAATGGGTGCAGCGGTGGGAGAACACGACGCTCGGACGGGTGCTG
>JAUWDL010000312.1 GCA_030608825.1 Gemmatimonadales bacterium | reverse complement strand
CTCAACGTGTTCGGTGCTTCGGCCAAGATCGATGCGGTAATCCCCGTCGCCGGGGGAGACTGGAAGGGAAAGCTCGAAGGGCGGGACTCGACCCGATCGGCCACTGGCTTCGGGGACCCGAGAGTTCGCTTCTCCGTCCTGTTCAGCGGTGCGCCGGCGCTGAGCCCGAAGGAATTTGCCTCGTATAAGGCGGGAACGATCGTCGGAGGCGGCCTCCAGGTGTGGGTGCCTCTGGGCCAGTACGATCCGACGAAGCTGCTGAACCTGGGCTCGAACCGGTGGGTCTTCCGTCCCCAGCTGGGTGTGTCCCAGACTCTCTCACGATGGGTGCTGGAAGCCGCGGCCGCCGGCTTGTTCTTCACTGAGAACACGAACTTCTTCGGTGGGGACAAGTTGTCACAGAATCCGATCGCCGCTCTCAAGGGACACGTGAGCTACGTCTTTGGTCGAGGATTCTGGGGCGCCGTGAACGCAGGCTACGGCCGTGGGGGTCGCACGTTCATCAACGATGAGGAGACGGACACGCTGATCAGCAACTGGCGGCTCGGCGTAACGGTCGCGATCCCCATCTCCAGCCACGACTCGATAAAGTTTTCCTTCGTGAGCGGCTTCAGGGCGGGGAAGGGCGCCGATTTCAGCACGATTCTCGGGGCCTATCAATACCGGTGGTTCGACGGCCCATAGCCGTTTCCTTTCACCCGGCAGGTCAGAGAGCGAGAGGAGGCAGCGATGGACGTCTCGAGCAGTCTGCTGGTCGCCGTCATGTTCGTGATCATCCTGAGCATGGGGATCGGTCACATCCTGGTCACGGCCGCCGCGATGGTGGATCGACGGGTCGCGCGCCACATCGACGCGCTGCACGTGAACTGGATGCTTCTCCTGCTGCTGATCTACTTCAACCTCTTCTGGCACACGCTCGATCTGCTGACCACCGAGGAGTGGGGCTTCGCCAGCTTCCTCTACATCATGGCCGGCGCGATCCTCGTCTATTTTGCGACCTATATCCTGCTGCCGGAGACGCCGCCTGACGACTCGTTGAACCTGCGGGCGTACTACTTCGAGGTTAGTCGCCAGTTCTTCTTGATGTTGGCACTCCTGCAGGCGTGGATCATCGGGGTCGACGTTCTTCTCGGGACGGGCTTCTCATCGGCGGGAGTCATCAATCTCGTGGCTCTGCTGTTGGCGCTGCTTCTCGCGAGCTCTCGGAAGACCGCGGTTCACGTCGGCGGGACGGTGGTGGCTTGGGTGCTTTTCCTCGCGGCCGCAGGCCTGCGCAGCCTGGGCGTGATCTGAGCCGAGCTCCCGATCACCCGAGCTCGCCGATCGAGTACAGCCACCAGGTCCAGTGCGCCTTGATGTGCCGGAACGTGAGGAGGAGCGCGATAACGACGGCGATGACCGAAGCCCACGTCACCCAGGGCGCGTAGCCGAACCGCCAGAACAGGAGGCCGAAAGCGCCGAGGCCGGTCAGGCCGCTGATCGTGTAGCCGAGGATAATAGGCCCTCCGTAGTGCGCCCCGTGCCGGCCCTCCAGATCCAGCCCGCATTCAGGACATCGCTCGTGAAGGGCGTATCTTCCTCGGAACAGCGACCCCTCGCCGCAAGCGGGGCAGCGATGCCGGAAGGTCGTGCGGAGCATGCCGCGAACGTCAGCTTGCATGGGCGGAAACCGCGGGCCGTCGCTCTTCGATCATCGCTCACGGTACCATATGTGGAACCACTCTGGTACCGCATGTGGTACCATCTCGGCCGCCCGAAGGCCGACGGTCTCTGTACAGGGATCTATGGAGCGAACTGAGCAGGGAGGCAGAGAGGAAGGATGATCCGAGAGACGACGATGCCAGATTCGAACGCGAGCAACGTGGCGATCCTGGGCGGCGGCAACATCGGTCAGGCGCTGGCCAGGGGCTGGGTGGCGTCCTGGAAGTGCGATCCGGGGCAGATCACCATCACGAGGCGGCACGCCGAGGCGCTCGAGCCCCTCGCCGAGCAGGGCTTCTCCGTCACCACCGACAACGTCGAGGCCGTCCGCCGAGCCGAGACCATTCTCGTGGCCGTTCAGCCGCAGCAGCTCCTGGCGCTCCTGGAGGAGATCCGTGATGTCCTCGATCCCGACCGCCACGTGGTGATCTCGGTGGTCTCCGATGTGAGGATCGCGGACATCCGGGGGCACCTCGGCGGGTCCATCCCGGTAGCCAGGGCGATGCCCAACACCGCGATCGGCATCTGCGAGTCGATGACCTGTCTGGCCGGCGAGGCCGGTTCCGAGGCGCTGAACCAGGCGGCCTCGCTCTTCGACGCGGTGGGGAAGACGCTGGTGATCGACGAGGAGCTGATGACGAGCGCCACGGCGACCTGCGCCTGCGGCATCGCGTTCTTTCTCCGCTCGATTCGGGCGGCTTCGCAGGGCGGGATCGAGATCGGCTTCCACCCGGAGGAGGCGATGCTGCTGGCCGCGCAGACGGCCAAGGGCGCCGCCTCGCTCCTCCTGGACGCCGAGAGCCACCCCGAGGCGGAGATCGATCGCGTGACCACGCCCCGCGGCTGCACGATCGCCGGCCTCAACGAGATGGAGCACCAGGGCTTCAGCTCGGCGATGATCAAGGGCATCCTGGTCTCGGCCAAGAAGGCAGCCGGGCTCTTCGAAGAGACGTGAGCAGAGGCGGCGGCCAAAGGAGCGCCTGCTAGCGACGCGCCGACTAGAGGCCGAAGCGCTTCGCCACGGCCTCCAGGTCGGGCGAGACGGGCTCCGGACGCTCGACCGGACGGCTGGCAGCGGGGACGTCCTTGAGGCCGGTGCCGGTGATCAGGAGGACGATCCGCTCGTCGCGCCCTACCAGGCCGTTCTCCAGGGCCCGGTTGAGTCCGGCCAGCGCCGCCGCGCCCGCGGGCTCCGCGAACACGCCGGTGTGACGAGCCAGGAACGGGATGGCTTCGAGGATCTCGTCATCCGACACGGCCACCGCGCCACCTTCCGATTCCCGGATGCGCTTCAG
>JAUWDL010000275.1 GCA_030608825.1 Gemmatimonadales bacterium | reverse complement strand
CCTTTCGACACGGAGCGCACCAGCTCGCCCAGAAGTTCACCACTACGACCCGGCCGCGGTAGCTCTCGAGATCCACGATCGCCTCCCGTCCGAGCGCCGGAAGCCTGAACGAAGGGAAGGCCGCTCGTCTCGAGTCCGGAGAGCGCGACAGTGCCTCGGCCAGAGGGACCGTGTAGATCCGTCCGTCCCGGTCCGCGAAGACGGCTCCGCCGGCGGGCAGGTCGGCCCACCGAACCAGCTCTCCGCGGTCGTCAAACGCGAGCAGGCGTCTCGTCTCGGCGCCCGGCTCCGGGCTGGCCAGAACGTAGGCGAGACCGTCCGGTCCGAGCGCCAATCCGCGCTGCACGACCGTGAACTTCGGACTCACCGATCCGGCCTCGGCCACGAAGCGAGGCTCGGGAACCGGCGTCGGAGTGGGCCAACGACTGACCCATTCCAGCTCGCCGTCGGCGTCGAACCGCCTGAGCTCGGGCTCGAGCGCCGACGCGAAATACGTCGCTCCATCCGGCGCCACCGCAGGCCAGCCGGAGTTGGCTAGCTGTCCCAGCAGGCCGTTCTCGGGCACCTTCACATGTCCGACCGGCCTCGCCGCTCCGCCGTCCGGAGGGATGAACCAGAGCAGCGGTTCCTCGGGACGTACCGGCGCCAACGCAAACTCCATGAACGTGCGGGCGCCCGCACTGCCGGCACGGCTGCTGCCGCCGATGGGGCCGGGAAGAACGGGCTCCAGCCAGACTATGGGCCGCCCATCCTCGAACAGGAGCGCCGAACCGTCGGGCTCCACGGCCAGCACTCCGCGTTCGTCCGCCGCTACGCTCACCGGGCCCGCCAACATCCGTCCCTTCGGGGCCGCTCCCTGCAGGACGCCGCTTACGACACCGTAACGGTCGAAGAGGATTACGCGAGCCCCCTCCGTATCGGCCCACGCGGCCCCTCCGGCTGGAAGGGGCGACGCGGCAACGTCCCCCAGGAAGAGAGGCCTCAGCTCGCGCGAGGGCATCTCCGCGTAGGTGATGACCAGCTCCCGCGGCGCCTCGTTCTCCACGACCCGGTAGCCGCCGACCTCGAGGACCGACGGCTCCACGTATCCCTCGTTAGGCTCCGCTACGGGCCGGCCGTCGCCCCCACAGCTCGACAGCGCAAAGGGCAATAGCGCGAGGGCGAGGGCGAACCCCCGGCCTCGCACGGAATGACGAATCTGGATCACCGCCATTCGGTTAGACCACCCCGATGCTCTCGATGATGATCGTGTTCAAGCCGCCGCGCTCGATCACCTTCCCCTTCACCTTCACCTCTTTCTCGGCGAGAGGCTTGAGCTGCTCGTTCGCTCCCGTGCCCGGCATCGCCTTGCTCACGGGCACGTAGAGCTTACCGTTCGCCACGAGGCCGAGGGGTATTCCGTTGTCGGCACAGACCTGGGCACACATGCGGTGCTCTTCGCCGCTCAGGTTGTAAACGACCTTGCACGACAGGTCGACGACTTGAGCCGTGAACTCCACGTCCTTGCCCTCGGCCATCTCCATCTTCATCTCCTGCGAGACGGCCGGGCGTGCGCCAAGCAAACCCAGCGCCACGATTCCGAAAGCGAGCTTCTTCATTCCATCCTCCTCACGAATGCTGGTGATTGGTCGCTGTCCCGGCCTCTTCCTCCGGTTGCGGCGAATCGTGTTTCCCGTGGCTGGCTCCCTCCGAGGGCGGGACGTCGACCTCGAACGAAGCCGCGTTCACACCGATGTCGAGGTTCACGTAGACCAGCCATCGGCCCTCCATGGGAAGCTCTATGTCGACCAGGTACTCCTCGGCGGATATGGCTTCCGCGTCGAAGCGCGTGATCCCGTGCATCGGCATACTCGGCGCGACGACATCCACGCTGACCGGGAGCACCTCCGGCCCGGGGTTCTGGACCTGGATGTGCAGTGAGACCGGTCCGGGCCGCATCGGCGGGTTCTCCGTCGTAACCACGACGGGCGTCCCCGCGGCCGTTTCTCCGACCCATCGACCCGTCTCCGCGAACGGAGCGGAGGCCTCCTCTGCCGCGACCGCGGCCTTCCCATCATCGCCCTCCTCTTCCCCGGCCCCTTTCCCGCCCGGCGGCCCACAAGCCGTCAGCACCAAACCAGCAGCGCACGCGGCCAGGATATGTCGGCGAACTTGCATGTTGGAATCATCTCCCGTATTCGACCGGGCGATCCGGCTCGAGCGCCGAATTTCAGGCCCGTCGACTAGCAGAACAAGCCCGTGGCCGGACCGGTTCCTCGGCTCCCGGTCCGACGCCGACGCACCCAGCGAGGGCGCCCGCCGACGTGTCCGACATCGATCCCGTGTTGTGCTCTCCCGTAGGACGGGAGGAAATTGGAGCGCGAGGAACGGGTTTGTCAGGTCGACCTGTCGCCCCAGACCGGAGAGACGCGCTTGGCCGGAGAGTGGTGGGAGTACGCGAGTCTGTTCGCCGTCGGAGTCGTGGCGGGCACGCTGAACGTCATCGCGGGCGGTGGCTCCTTCCTCACGCTGCCGCTCATGATCTTCCTCGGGTTACCGCCCACGGTCGCCAACGGCACGAATCGGGTGGCGATCCTCGTTCAGAACGTGGGTGCCGTGTGGAGCTTCCACAGGCACCGGATCGTGGAATGGAGGTGGCTGGCCGTGGCGGCACCGCCGGCGATCATCGGCGCCGTGATCGGCTCCTGGGCCGCCCTCCAGATCGGCGATGAGGCCTTCCAGCGGGTCCTGAGCGGCTTGATGGTGGCTTTCTCCATCTGGGTGCTCTGGAACCCCCTCGGCCGCGGCGGCGACGAGAGCGGCGTCGCACGGCAGGGCGGGCACCGCGCGGTCGTGGTATCGGGCTTCTTCGTGGTGGGGCTCTACGGCGGCTTCGTGCAGGCCGGGGTCGGCTTTTTGATCCTGGCCGTCACGACCCTCGCGGGCCTCGACCTCGTTCGAGGCAACGCCCTCAAGGTGCTGCTCGTTCTGACCTACATCCCGGTCACGCTTCTCATCTTCGGGCTCGGAGGCAAGGTGGCCTGGACCGCCGGCTTCGCGCTCGCCGCCGGGAACTTCCTGGGCGGTCTGGTCGGGGTGCGCCTCACCGTTCTCAAGGGAGACCGATGGGTGAAACGCGTGGTGACCGTTGCGATCGTCGCCTTCGCCCTCAAGCTCTGGATCTCGCCGTAGCCGCATCTCTCGCCCGGCGTCTGATGCCGCCCTAGTATCCCCACGCCCGATCGTTTTGGTCTTCAGACGCGACCGAACCCGACGGCACCGAACACTGCGACACCA
>JAUWDL010000303.1 GCA_030608825.1 Gemmatimonadales bacterium | reverse complement strand
GGCGGCGAGCGTGGCCACACCCCATCTCGTCTTCCTCATCGCCTTACCTCCCACCTCGGTTCGCGTCGATCATTCCACTTGGAATACCATCTTCATCCCAGCCACCCGGTGATCGGCGATGAGGCCATGAGCCATCCAAAGAGCCGGGATCGACAGTACGAGCAAGAAAACGGTGGTGGCCCCCCTGGGCAGCAGCACCGTGTCCTTCCAGACCAGGTTGTCGTTCGCGACCCCATCCTGCGCCAGCACCAGCAGCCGCTGGCCGTGAAAGTGCATCGGGTGCTGCATCGGATGAAGGACACGCATATCGTTGTGTAGACGTATTTTGACGACATCGCCGACCTGGAATCGCCAGTCGATTTCCATGTTCTCAGAGCCGGACCCCTGGTCGCGAAGCACCCACGTTACTTCCCGGCTGGAGGCGACATAGTTCATCATCGGCATGGCGTCGTTCCACTCGACAGGCGGGAAGTAGAGGGTGTCGAGCTGCATCATCTGCTTGATGGTGAGCGGCAGGTCGCCGACGCGCAGCGTCAGCTCGAGCTCGTAGTCGGGAGCGCGATCCACGTACTCTCGATATCCGTCGACCTCCGAGATCACATCCGCGTTCTCCCTCAGTATCTCGAACGCCTCGGCGTGATCCTCGGCGGCCTCCTTCTCCGAGACCTCCACGACGGCGAGCGTGTCGACGCGGGGCTTGAAGGTCGCCAGGTAGTGATCGATCGCCTGGATCCGGTTCGTGAGCGCCACGCGCCCCTCCCCCTCGAACCGCACATCGACCACGTACCTCTGCGCCGGTGCGAGCACGACGCTGGAGACCCACCGCTCGCGCTCGAACTTCCCGATGTCGGCGCCCACGACCTTCATGCGGGCGCCATCGAACGAGAGGTTGAAGACCCGCGTGTTGGAGACGTTGGTCAGAAAAAAGCGGACGACCTCCCCTCGCTTCGCCTCTAAGCCGAAGTCCGGCTCACCGTTGACGAGGAAGACGTTGCCGAAGCGGCCCATCAGGGTGTGCGTCGCCGCCTCCTTGCCGAACGGATAGAGACCGGCCTCGTCGATCAACAGGTCGTCGAGGACGAGGAACTCCTCGCGGTTCGCCGGTCCGTAATAGTCGGAGGCTGCCGGCCGAACGAACATGTTGCCGTAAAGCCCGAGATCCTGCTGGATGTCCTCGCGGTGGTGCGGGTGATACCAGTAGATCCCCGCGTCCTTGAAGCGCACGCGGTATATGAACCGACCGCCGGGCCGGACCGGATCCTGGGTCACCCCCGGAACGCCATCATACCGGTTCTCGACCCGGACTCCGTGCCAGTGAACCGACGTCGGCAGGTCGATCCGGTTCGTGAACTCGACGACGATCTCGGCGCCCTGCGACACCCGGATCAGCGGGCCGGGATGCTGTCCGTTGAACGCGTACATGACGTAGGTGCGCCCGCGGATCGTCCGACGCACCAGGCTCGCTTCCAGGGCCAGCGTGTCACCATCCGCCAGATCCACGATCGAACCCGGCCGAGCCTCCGAGAGGGAGGCGACGTCTACGCCCTCGCCCGGCAGGAAGGGGGTGACGCTCGGCCGCAGCCGCATGAGCGGCGGCAGCATCGGCATCGAGGTCGCCATCGGAGGCATCCGCCAATCGTCTGCCGTCTCCGGATCTGTCTGGGCAAAGGCCGTTCGGAGCGGGAGGCCGAGAAGGGCGATGGCGATGAGCGGCAGGAGCAGGTCCGACGCTCCCTGGCGCGAGGTGGAGGTTGGGAAGCTCCGCCTCAATTCCGTGGGTCCAAACAGGGCTCCGAGGAGAACGGGCCGTGGCCCACCATGGTGTGCATGCGGGAGCTGGGGGAGAGGGCGGAGAAGTAGAACTCCTGGCTCCAGGATTCGGCGTCGGCGGCGCTCTCGGCGGTGACGAACACGATGAACTTGTTCCAGCCGACCTGCCCGCCGACCGGCCGATCGTTCGTGATCGGGCCGAGATTCATCCACTCCGAAAGATCGGACGTCGCCACCCAGACGACGAACACGGCGCCCGCTCTTGCCGGCAGCCCCTTCACGGCCACCTCGACATCGTAGAGGTAGTGGCCGGCCTCGGAGACCGTCACGCCGAACGTCGAGGACGAGAACCGCATCTCGTAGACGGCCCTCGCCCCGCCGGCTCGCCGGGTCGGCGTCATCTCGATCCGGATTGGAGCAACCGCCGCGCAGGCGGAAGACTCGGGCGCGTAACGCTGGGCAAAGAGAGGCTCGCCGACCTTCAGCGCGGAAAGGACCGCCACGGCAAGAATCGGAACCGTGCTGTAAAGGCTCGCTGTCATGAAGAGAGGGCTGCGACGCACCGTCTACCTCTTGAATCCGAATCCCGCTCGAGCGCCCCTGCGCCCGTCGACTCACTCACTACCTGCCCGCCGGCCAGGTGTTTCAGGGCCGGGGAACTGACACGACGGAGTCAGACCGAGGAAACCGGAGGTCGGATGCAACCCTTTCGCGGCTGGTCATGTCTAAACGGGTGACTTCGATGGAGAGGTCACCGGATAATGGGCAGTCGTGAAGATAGATGGGGGGTGGATGATGATGTTGAGAAAGAAACGGCTTACTCGGCGGCCTCGGATGCTGTACGTGAGGGTGGTCGGTTAGGGACGCGGAGCAGCAGAGCGCACGCATCCAGCGCCGAGTCGAGGCGCCCCGCCGGTGGTTTCTCCTGCGAGACCGCCGTCGGGGCGTTCTCTTTTCCCAGTAGCCTTCTTCTAGCCCCTCTGCGCGAAGATCTCGTCTAGACGCTTCTGCGCGGCCTCGACACGCGGTTGGAGTTCGGGGTCGGCCTCCTGCCAGAGCTCGACGAATCGGGCGTAGTACTCGGCCGCCTTCTCCCAGTCCTCGCGCTCGTCGTGAAGCTGGCCCAGGCGTTCGTAGGTGACGCCGAGGTAGACCTGGTCACCGATCAGGCGGTTTAGAGCGGGAGTGTTTACGTACCGCTCATAGACCGCCACCGCAGAGTCCCTCTCTCCAGCCCCGTCATAGGCGGCGGCCAGGCCCGGGAGCGGGCACAGGCGGCAAACGCCCTCATCCGAGCGGCGGAAGTGACCGATCGCTT
>JAUWDL010000084.1 GCA_030608825.1 Gemmatimonadales bacterium | reverse complement strand
ATGTAGGCGCAGTCTCCATGGACCCACAGGTCCGAGTTGAAACGGAGGTCCTGCGCTCCCTGGCCGGAAACCGAGAACGAGCCCTGCGCCAGGCCGCGGGGCGCGATCTCGATGGTGGCGGTCGCCTCCTGGCTGCCTGCGCTGGCGGTTAACTGAGCGATGCCGGGCTCGTAGCCGACAAAGCGTCCCTCCCCCGTGATCAGACCCGCACCAGGCGGGCTGACCGTCCAGGCGATCTGGACACCGTCCATCGTCGAACCGGATCCGTCCCGCGCTTCCGCACGGAGAACCAGCACGTCGCCCTGCCGGGCACCCGCCGGGGCGCCCAGAATCTCTATCGAGGCGACGTCCACCGCGGGCGCCTCGACGACGAGCCCGAGGCCGACCGACGCCTCCGATCGACCGCCGACGACCGCATCCAATCGAGCGCTGTAGCTTCCGGGCTGGAGCGCGACGTCCGATACGACCGATACCGTCACGTTCACCGCAGCCCCGGGATTGAGGGTCGGGACCTCGGCCGGGCTGGCTTCGACGCTGGCGCCGGGCACCGAGACGCCGCCGAGCTCCAGCTGCCCGACGGCGATCGTGATCGGCCCGACGGCGACCGTACCGACGTTGCGAAGCGAGGTCCCGGCTTGAAGGTCACCGCTCAGATCGAGCGTCGACGAGGTGAACGTGAGCTCTGCCACGGGCTCCGGGTCGGGCGCTGTCGGCGACGCGCCGCAGGACGGCAGAAGCGCGAGGACGGCGGCGATCGCCACTCGCTCGAAGCGGTGCGCTCCTTGTCTCGTAAGGCGTCTCATATCCCTGGTCAACCCACGACGGCTTGTCCATGTTCCGGTCGCCGCTGTCGGAGAACGACCGTCTTCTAGGAACGAATCAGCCCGAGTTTCCAGGACGCCGAATCTGGGAGATGAGCTGCATCTGATCATCCGCCGCCGAAGGCACCTCGTGGCAGCGCCGACAGCGAGCTTCGTAACTCTCCAGCCCTCCGACCTGAATCGTCGGACCCTCGGCGGCGGCCGGCTTTCCATCGATCAGACGCTGGTTTCGAGTCGCCAGCTCGCCGCAGACGACGCAGATCGCGTGCAGCTTGTCGATCCGCTCCGCGACCGCCAGCAAGGCTGGGACGGGGCCGAACGGCTCGCCGCGGAAGTCCATGTCGGTTCCGGCGATGAGGACCCGGCGACCCTCGTCGGCGAGCGCGTTCACGACGGCGACCACTCCGTCATCGAGAAACTGCGCTTCATCGATCGCCACGACCTGGGTCCCGCGCTCCACCTGCTCGGCGATGTCTCGCGAGCTCGAGACCGGCAATGCCGGGATCTCCTGGCCGTCGTGAGAGCTGATGTGACCGATCCCGCCGTAGCGGTCGTCGAGATGCGACTTGAACACCTGTACGCTCTTCCGCGCGATGATCGCCCGGCGCACCCTGCGCAGCAGCTCCTCCGACTTGCCGCTGAACATCACGCCGGTGACGACTTCGATCCAACCGTCCCGGTGCTCCTTGATCATGCGGTCAGGGCAGCGGCTCTGCCTGGTCCCGCAGGGCCACCAAGCCGGCTGTATCAAGCTCGCCGAGTGCTCGCTGGGCTTCCACCAGGTCACCGCCCTCGTGCGTCACGAACAACGGTCTGCGAGTCCTGTCGGTCAGACAGTTGAAGTAGATGCGAGCGGCGGCCCGCGATCCGGGCTGTCCACCCGACACATAGGCTTCCCACTCGAGGAGGTTCTGATCGAAGAAAGTCCTTCTCATGGCTGGACGTCCCTCAGGCCTTGACGGAGGTGGCAAGCAGCTCTCGCAGATCCCGTTCTACCAGCTGCTCGGCCGCCTCGGCGGGTACCTTCGATGTCCACGTCGGCGCCAGATTGTACCTCTGCGGCGTCGTCGGCTCATCCAGGTCGCGAAACAGGATCATCAGCCGCGGCGACTGTGGGTCGGTGCCGGAGTGCAGGCACAGCTCGGCCACCCAACGGGTCCCGGCGGCGCTCGTGAAGCTGACTTTCTTGCTGTCCGCGGCGCCATCGAGGCGAAAGATGAGCTTCTTGATGATAGAAGAGCTGGACGGCATTCCTTCGGCCCCCGTTGTCTGGGTTCGAACTGCTGATACGGACGCATTCTCTGGCCGAGATCGGGCCGGGGCAAGGCCGAGGGCCCTGCTCGCGTGGCTCGGTGGAGCGAGGATCCGCAGCGCACCCTTCCGCGCGGGCTTATCTTGAGCTTGGAGCGCTGATTGATAGATGGCAGGGTCGGTCGGAGTGATGAGGCACTTCTTATCAACTGTAGCGGTTCGAACCGCGGTGCGGCCGACGCCCGGCTGGCGCCGTAAGTACGTGCGAGCCGTCTGGGCGCTCGGCCTTCTGCTGCTCGTTCCCCTCCGTTCAACCCCCGCTCAAACCGTCCGCGGCGAGCTCGTCGAGGAGACGCTGAACGCGCCGATCGAGGGAGCGTTTGTCGTTCTGGTGGACGCAGATGGCAAGCAGGTCGTCGCCATGTTGACGAACGCTGTAGGACGCTTCGTGCTCGAGGCACCCTCTCCAGGCCGCTACCGGTTGAAGGCAGAGCGAATCGGGTACGAGAGCCACACATCTCCGGATCTGGATCTCGAGATGGGGCAGGTGCTCGACTACCGACTGACCATGCCCGTGCGCCCCGTCGAGCTGGCGCAGATCAGCGTCGAGGGCGAACGCCAGTGCAATATCCGGAAGGCCGAGGGCGAGCGTGTGGCAGCCGTCTGGGAGGAGGCGCGGAAGGCGCTGACCACCGCGGTGTGGACGGAGAAGGAGCGGAATTTCCGGTTTACCATCCAACTCTGGGAGCGCCTGCTCGACCCCCGCAACCTGGAGATCCTCGAGCAGCAGGGTGAGATAAAGACCGGCCTGGCCGCGTATCCCTTCCGGGCTTTGCCGGCTGAGGAGCTCGCTGAGATCGGCTACGTTCGGCGCTCCGAAGACGACAACGCCACGGAGTACTATGCTCCGGACGCGCAGACCCTCTTGTCGGACGTTTTCCTGGACCACCATTGCTTCAGGGTCGTCGAGGGGCGAGGCGACATGGATGGGATGGTAGGACTCGAGTTCGAGCCGGTGAAGCGGGACGGTGACAAGACGGACGTCAGCGGCGTGCTCTGGTTGAATGCACGCGATGCTCACCTCCGATTCGTGGATTACCGCTACGAGTACCTCCCCGGGAGGATCAGGGGTGCCGAGAAGCTGGGCGGGCGCCTCGAGTTCCGCATGCTCCCGGGCGGGGGTTGGGTCGTAGACGATTGGCATATCCGCATGCCGGTCACCGAGGTCACGTTGGAGGGCAACCCCCATCCGGTTCCGGGCAGTCTCCGCCGCCTGCGCGAGAAGCGGAAGCTGGTCGCCGTCAAGGAGGAGGGCGGGGCGCTCGTCGGGATCTCCGACCCGGTCGGCCAATCCGTCGGCCCGACGGGACGCGGCTCCCTCGTCGGCGTGGCGTTCGACAGCACACAGAATGCGGCCCTCTCTCACGCGACGGTTGCGCTCCTGGGTACCAACTTCCGGACGACGACCGACGAAGAGGGACAGTACTCGTTGGAGTATCTTCCGCCCGGTGACTTCTTCGTCACGATCTCTCACCCGAGAGTGGGCATGCTTCGCCTCGGCTCGGCGCTTCGGCCCGTTCAGATACGGGAAGACGCTCGAATCAGGGTCGACCTCACCATTCCGTCGGCTCGGCGTCTGGCACCGACCTTGTGCCCCGGGCAGGAGAGGGACGAGGGCATAGTCGTCGGCCTGGTTATAGACGCCCTCTCGGGAGATCCGATGCGGGACGCGACCGTGCGCTTGTCGACCCACCTTAGTGGCGTGTTCGAGGGGTCCGAGCTCGCCGAGCCGGACGCGGGCGTCGAGAAGATCCAGCTCGAGACGACCTCGGACCACAACGGCGGCTTTCTGTTTTGCGGAGTCCCGACCGGCATCAGACTCTACTCGGCAGCGAGCTCGGAGGATCAAGACGGGATCGGCGCCGAGGAAGTGTTTTATTTCACGGTCGCCGAGGATGAGATCCACGAAGCGATCTTCGAGGTAGCGGCCCCGACCGAAAGCTTGAGCGGGTCCTGAGCCGAAGCTGTAGGTCGCCGATGTCCCGATCGCGTTGCCGCGCAGAGTCAAGGCCCGTCCATGCAGTAGCGCTCCTCGGTTGCCTGGCTATCCTCTTCCACTCCCCTCAGCTCGAAGCCCAGTCGGTCAGGGGGACGCTCGTCGAGGAAAGCTCGGGAATACCTATCGAAGGTGCTTTCGTTGTTCTCCTGGACGGGAGAGACTCCACGGTCGCGGGGACACTCACCAACGACCGGGGAGTCTTCGTGCTGCAGGCGCCGGCGGCAGGCCGCTATGCCGTAAGGGCGGAGCGAATCGGGTACGACAGCTTTTCCTCCCTTCCGTTGAGCCTGACGCTCGGCCCGCCACGCCAATACCGCCTGGAAATGCCGGTGCGCCCCGTCGAGCTGGCCACCCTCAGCGTCGAGACCGAAAGACGATGTGAGAGTCGACCGGAAGATGGCCGCCGGATGGCTCGGGTGTGGGAGGAAGCGAAGAAGGCGCTGACGACCGCGGTCTGGACGGAGCAGCAGCGCGCTTTCCGATTCACGACACGCCTGCACCGCAGCACGCTCGACCCGCGAGACCTCCGAGTCCTGGAGGAGGAAACGGAGATCCTGAGCGGTCTCGCGGTGAACCCGTTTCGGGCGCTGCCCGTGGAGGAGCTCGCCGCCTCGGGCTACACGCGACGCCTACCCTCCGACACGACCGAGTACTTTGCACCCGATGCGCAGGTCCTGCTGTCGGATCTGTTCCTTGATGATCACTGCTTCCGGGTCGTGGAGGGCGCCGGCGAGACCGCTGGCATGATCGGACTGGGGTTTGAGCCGCTCCTCGAAACCGACCGGACCGACATAAGCGGCGTGCTGTGGCTCGATCGGGCGACCGCTCACCTTCAGTTCATCCAATATCGGTACGAGAACCTTCCGTCCGGTGTCGAGTCAGACGAACTGGGAGGTCGCGTCGGCTTTCGCCGACTTCCCGGCGGCGCCTGGATCGTCGATGACTGGCATATCCGCATGCCCGTGCTCGAGGAGATCACGGTCATGGAACGGACGGGTCCCGCGGTCCCCGGAAACCCGCCCAGAGCGCGCCGGAGGATCAGACTTGGTGCGATCGAGGAACAGGGCGGGGAAGTCCTCATCGTCGCCGACGCGCAGGGGCGGATCACCGTGGCGCCCGGCGGGCTCACGCCGGGCCGTGGAGCGCTCTCGGGTCAGGTATTCGACAGCACCTCCAACGCACCGCTCGGCGGCGCTACGGTCTCCCTGCTCGGCACGAACCTGCGGACGACCTCCGACGCCGAGGGACGATACTCACTGGAGGATCTCCCGGTCGGAGAGTTCTACCTGACTTTCTCGCATCGCCGAGCGGACGCGCTCCGGCTCGGATCCGTGCTGCAGCGAGCCGTCGTTCAGGAAGGCGAGGTCGCCCGGGTCGATCTCGCCGTCCCGCCCGCCTCGACTTTGATCGCGGCTCTTTGTCCCGCAGCCAAAGGCGCGTCTTCAGAGTCCACAGAGTCGGTGATGTCGGTGATCGCAGGCACGGTCGTGGAAGCAGGCGGTGACCTGCCGGTGGAGGGCGCGATCGTCCACCTTTCCACAGACATCCTCGGTGTGCTGGCAGCTCCAGTGGACCTCGAGACTCTCTCCGCCTGGAAGGTCGCGGGAGTCTCCGTGCCGGAATCGCTCTCACGGTTCGAGACGGTGGCGGACCAAAACGGAAGCTTTCTGCTTTGCGGGATCCCGGCAGGTCTGCGGTTGTATGCCGGGGCGATCGGCCCCTCGGCTGAGCGAGGCCGCAGGAGCAACATCGTCTACTTCACCACTCCTCGAGGAATCCACACGGCGAAGCTCGAGATCGCGTCACGACCCGAAGCCTCGGAAGGCTCCTAGCGAAGATGTGTGGCCGCTTCACTCTCACGACTCAAGCAGCGGAGGTCGCTCGCCTCTTCGAGGTGGACTATTTCGAGCCAGACTCGCTCTCGCCCCGGTACAACGTGGCGCCGACTCAGGTAATCCCGGTCATCCGTTACGACGAGCGGCGAGGAGGTCGCGAGTTGGCGCTGCTCAGGTGGGGACTCATGCCCTGCTGGGTCGACGAGCCTTCCTCCTGGCCGACGTTGATCAACGCGAGAGCCGAGACGGCGCACACCAAGCCCGCCTTCAAGGACGCATTCGCGGACCGCCGTTGCCTCGTGGTCGCGGACGGATTCTACGAATGGAAACGCGAGGGCGGTCGGAAGCAACCCTTCTATCTCCAACGACCGGATGGACTTCCGTTCTGTTTCGCGGGCCTGTGGGAGCATTGGGAGCCGGCGGGAAAGACCATCGAATCCTGTACCATCCTGACGACCGATGCGAACGACCTCGTGG
>JAUWDL010000220.1 GCA_030608825.1 Gemmatimonadales bacterium | reverse complement strand
CAGCGCACAGGACAGCGCACAGGACAGAGAGATCCGGCTCCGCGTGGAGACGGCGCTCAGACAGCTGAGCGTTCTGGATCGCCATCTCCTTGCCAACGATGCGAACGAGAGGGCGCTCAGACACCGGCTCGCGGTCCAGCTCGAGAAGCACTTCGACAACTGGGACGTGGACTGCGAGTACGACATCTTTGAGGCCGACCCGAAGCGGCTCGCCGAGTTGGAGCGCGCGCTGACTATCGCCGTCATGGGAACGCCGCTCGCCAGAGATACCTTCGGGCTCACGGTCTACCCGGACATCATCATCCATCACCGCAAGACTGACGATAACCTCCTCGCGCTCGAGATCAGAAAGAGCAGCAGCCCCGTTCCCGAGGATGTCGACCGAGCCAAACTGGCGGCATGGAAGAGCGAGCCCGTCGGCTTCCGCTGGGCCGGCCTGGTCCGTCTCGAGGTGGGGGAAACGGCCGGAGACCCCTATAGCTGCGAGTTTCTGTAGGCCGCGATGTCCGGGGACGGGAGAGTGAGGATCAAGCGCTGGCTTGCCTCTCCGGCCGTGGCCTTCCTGGTCATCGGGGTCCTGCTGTTCGCCCTTCAGGCTTTCCTGAGCGATCGCGGCGCCGGCGGGGACTCCTCGCGCATCGAGGTGGGGCCGACCCAGATCGGCCTGCTCACCGACTACTTCACCCGACAGTGGAATCGCCCTCCGACGGAGGACCAGCTCCGGGGTCTCGTGGACGACTACGTCCGGCGAGAAGTGCTCTACCGGGAGGCACTGGCCCTCGGGCTCGATCGCGGCGATGAGGTGATCCGCCGCCGGCTGGCGCAGAAACTCGAGTTGCTCACCGAGGATCTGGCGGGGCAGCTTCAGCCTCCGGACGCGGCGCTGCAGACGTACTTCGAGGAAAACCGCGAGCGGTACCGCTACCCGGAGCTCCGTTCCTTCACCCACGTCTACTTCAACATCGATGAGCGAGGCGATGCGGGCTTCGCCGCCGCCGAGAGCGTCCTGGCTGATCTCAGGGCCACTCCGGATGCCGCCGCCCGGGCGGGCGAGCTCGGTGATCCCTTCATGCTCGCACGCCACTATCGGGCCGTCTCTCCCCGGGAAGTCTCGCGGCTGTTCGGAGGGGATTTCGCCGACGCCCTGTTCGAGCTCGAGCCCAGCGACTGGCAGGGACCCGTGGCGTCGGGCTACGGGCTGCACCTGGTGCTGGTGACCGACGTCGAGGGGTCGTCGATGCCCGAGCTCGACGACGTGATGGACGAGGTGTTGATGGACTACCAGAGGGAGGTCCGCGAGCGGTCGCAGGAAGAGGTCCTGGCCGTCCTGATGGAGCGCTACGAGGTGGAGATCGACGAGGCGTCGATCCTCAGCCGGTCGCTGCAGCGGTGAGCGCGGCGCGCTCCGGGCGATGAACGCCAAGCGGCGCGGCCGATCCGTGAGCGCCCGCACCCTCCGGGCCGGGCTCGCAGCCTGCGCGATAGCCGTGTCGGCGCTCGCAGCACCTTCGGTCGCGCTGCCCGCGGCCTCCGCGCACGAAGGGCAGCCGATCCAGGTCCAGATCCAGGAGCAGGAGCCGGGGGCGTTCCTCGTCCAGTGGCGGGTTCCGAAGACCCTTCCGATCGAGGCGATGCCCGCTCTGGTATTGCCCGAGAGCTGCCGGGCCGAGGGCGAGCTGAAGGTGATCGAGCTGCCGGCGGCGTGGCTGAACCGGCAGCTCTACCGCTGCTCGGAGCCCCTCTCCGGCCAGATCATCCAGATCAGCTATCCGCTTTACAACCCCGCCATGACGACGCTCGTGCGCATCGATTTCCTGGGCGGAGAGCGGTTCGCTCACGTCCTGAACCCGACGGAGGACTCCTGGCGCGTGCCGGAGGCGGGAGCGGACGGGATCGCCTGGCTTCGCGGTGCTCGGCGCGCGGTCCTGGACGGCATCTCCCATCTCCTCGGCCACTGGGTGCACCTGCTCTTCCTGGTCGCGATCTGCCTGCTCGGAAGAAACCGCTCGATCCGCCTGGCCACCGCCTTCGCCGCCGGCCAGCTGGCCGGCGGCGCGCTCGCGGCGGGCCTCGGAATCAGACCCGATCCCCGGGTGGCGGAGATCTGCGTCGCGATCGCGGTGGCCTTCCTGGCTGCCCAGGCGCTGCGGCCTCCGGAGGGGCGGCGTCAGCTTCCGGCTCTGGCCGCCGGAGCCGGGCTGTTTCACGGTTTCGGTGTGGCGGCCGCCCTCTCGGGAGCGGGAGGCGTCGCCGCGCCCGACTGGCTCTATCTGATCTTCGTGGTGCTGGGCATGGATGCGGCGCTCCTCGTCCTCGCTCTGGGCCTGAACGCCGTGGGTGCCCTCTGGGCACGCCGCTGGCCTTCCGGTTCTCGCCCGCGAGCTCTGGCGTACGGACTGGGCGGGATCGCGGTGGCCGTCGCTCTCAGCCTCGGCCTCGGGAAGGGGTCCGCGACGGAGGCGGAAGCGCGCTTTTCGCCCCGGCTGCCGGGAGCGGCGGGAGGGGCGGGCGGCCTCTCGATGCCCGGCTCGCGACGGCTGGCACCGCAGGCGCCCGACGCGCCGATCCAGAGCTTTCTGGCCGTCGAGCCCTACGAGGTCCGGCACGAGATCCTGGTTCGCCTGGCCGATGTGGCGGACCGGCTCCAATTGGAAGGCGACGGGCTGGCCGGGGAGGGGTTCGTCGAGGTGTCGGCGCAGGAGGAGGTCGGCCGGCGGATCGCTGATCTCATGGTCGAGCGCACGGCGGTCGAGGTCGATGGAGAGGCGGCGGTCCCGATCATCGATCGCTTCTCCTTCATGACCGTGGGTCCCAGAGGGGTGCTGCCGAGAGCCGCCCCCGAGGCCGAAGCGGTGGCCGAAGAGATCGTCGGGGTGACGATCGCCTATCCAACGCCGGGCATGCCGGATGCCGTGACGCTGACCTGGGCCACGTTCGACGGCCCCGAGGATACGATTCCGGTCACGATAACCGATCCGGAATCGTCAATCTCGGCGGAGCTGACGGCCGGCGAGCCGATGCTGCGGTGGGAGAACGCTCTGGCGGAAGATCCGATCCCGACCGTGGCCGGGATTCCGGTCGAGCCGCCGCAGCTCCCGCTGCCGCTCGCGTCGCTGGCACTGCTCGCCGTGGCACTGGCCTTCGGGGTGGCGGTGCTTCGGGGCAGGCGCGCCACGACCTCGTTCGCCCTCACGCGGGTCACGCTCGCACTGGCCGTCGTCGCCGTGCCGATCGCCGAAGTGTCGGTCGCTCTGCCCTCCTCCATCCGCTCCGTTCCCACCGAGGCCCAGGCGCGGCGGATCCTGGCGGGGGTCCTTCCGAACGTGTACCGCGCCTTCGAGCTGAGGGACGAAGCGGCGGCGTACGACCGCCTCGCCGTCAGCGTGACCGGGCCGACGCTGACGGAGGTGTACCTGGAGCATCGGCGCGCCCTCGAGATGGAGGAGCGCGGGGGTGCGAGGGCGCGCGTCGAGGCGGTCGAGATTCTGGAGGTGAGGGATGTCGAGCCGGCCGCCGACGGGGGCTTCACGGCGGAGGCCGGCTGGAAGGTCGGCGGGACGGTCACCCACTTCGGCCACCGTCACTTTCGCCAGAACAGGTACGACGCGCGCGTCGAGCTCCTGGCGGACGACGGGATCTGGAAGGTCCGGTCGATCGAGATCCTGGAGGAAGAGCGGCTGAGATAGGTGGGATCAAGCTGAGATGGACATAGATATATAGGTGTAGAGAGCCGCCGACTGCTGACAGGAGGCCACATGCTGGAGTTCTTCGTTCACCTCGTCGTCACCGCGCTCCTCCACCCGCTGCTCGAGGGCTCCGTGCTCCTCGGTCCCAGGCTCCTCGTGGCCGTGCTC
>JAUWDL010000015.1 GCA_030608825.1 Gemmatimonadales bacterium | reverse complement strand
GAGCGCACGCGCCGCCGCCTCGAAGCCGAGGGCCTCACGGATCCGGCCCGCCGCCGGCCGCTGCCCGCGCTGCCGCGCCGCGTCGGCATCGTGACCTCGAGGGAGGGAGCCGCGTTCCACGACGTGGTGTCGGTGATCCGGCGCCGGGCTCCGTGGACCCACATCCTCCTCTCCGCGTGTCGGGTTCAGGGAGAGGGGGCCGCACGGGAGATCTGCGCCGCGCTGGACGCCGTCTGCCGGCATCCGGAAGTGGATGTGGTCGTGCTCACCCGGGGCGGCGGCTCGGTGGAGGACCTCTGGTGCTTCAACGAGGAGGTCGTCGCCCGCGCCGTCGCGGAGTGTCCGGTGCCGATCGTGACGGCCGTCGGTCACGAGGTCGATGTGACGATCGTGGACCTCGTGGCTGATTTGAGAGCTCCCACCCCGTCGGTCGCGGGGGAGCTCATCGTACCGGATGCCGCCGATTTGAGAGTCGCCGTGCGGCGCGGATCTTCTGCTCTGGCGGCCGCCCTTCGCTTCCGGGCCCGCAGGGCCGAAGAGCGAGCGTCCCGTGCCTCCGAGCGTCTGAGCGAGGGCGTTGTCCGCTTTGCGGAACGATGCGGCGTTTGGCTTGATGGACTCGGCGGACGGCTCGAGGCGCTCAGTCCGCTCTCCACGCTGGAACGCGGCTACGCGGTTCCGCTGGACGCCGAGGGGCGCGTTCTCCGCCGACTACAGATGTTCGAGCCGGGCGACCCGTTCCGCCTTCGCGTGGTGGACGGCGAGGTCGCGGCGAGAGTGGAGGCCAGGGGTGGCACAGGGGCGGGAGCCGAAGAGGGACGGGAGACGTCGTCATGAGCGAAGAGCTGGATTTCGAGGGCACGATGGCCGAGCTGGAGCGCATCGTGGGCGCCCTGGATCGAGAGGAGTTGGACCTGGACGAAGCGCTCCGTCTCTTCGAGGACGGCGTCGGCCACGTGCGGAGGGCAAATCGGCTGCTCGAGGACGTTCGGGGTCGCATCGAGGAGCTGATCGAGGCATCCTCCGAAGAGGTGCGCACCGTAGAGTTGGCCGTTGACGTATCGGACGAGGAGAACGCGAATGCCGACTGAGTGGCTCGTGGTCGTGTCGGGGGGTGTCGGACCATGAAGCTCGGCGTGCTTGGCAACCCCGGCTACCCGGACCTGGCCGATCTCCTGGCCCGTCTCGGCAGGGTGGCTAAGGCGAACGAGATCAGCCTGTACCTCCACGACGATCTGATCGATGCGGCCGACGGCGTGCCGTACGCCGGAGACCTGGACTCGGCCTGGCCCGACGTCGGGTGCCTGCTCACCCTGGGAGGCGACGGCACCTTGCTGCGTGGCGCCCGCTTGGCCGGCCCGAGCGGCGTGCCGATCCTGGGTTGCAACGTGGGCCGCCTGGGCTTCCTCACTTCGATTCCGCTCTCGGAGCTCGAGACGGCTGTGGAGCGGGTCGCCTCGGGAGAGTACGAGCAGGATGAGCGGTTGGCTCTCGATGTCCGATTGCAACGGAGCCCCCGAAGACCGCGCTCCGATGCCGATGATGAAGGAGAGGGAGATGCCTTCTACGCGCTCAACGACGCCGTCGTCCACAAGAGCGGATTCGCCCGGCTCGTTCAGCTCCGAGTCTGGGCGGATGACGACGAGTTGGGTCAATACAGCGCCGACGGGATCATCATCTCCACGGCCACGGGCTCGACGGCGTACAGCCTCTCGGCGGGCGGGCCGATTCTGGTGCCCAGCCTGGACGCGATCATCGCCACGCCGATCTGTCCGCACACCATGGCGGTTCGCCCGGTCGTGCTCCCGGCCACGGCGCGAATCACGGTCGAGATTGATACGGGCGCCCAGGACGTCGTTCTTACCGTGGACGGACAGGTCGGCAGCCGGCTTCACGAGGGCGACCGGGTCATTGCCCAGCGCGCTGCCCACCCCGTTCGTCTGATCCGCTTTCCGGGACAGACGTTCTTCTCGGTTCTCCGCCGAAAGCTCAAATGGGGTGATGTGCGTCCGCCGGAAGTCGGCGGGAAGCGCGCGGGCTAGTACCTGCTTCTGAGACGGTACACTAGAAGACCTTGAAGGGCAGCCTGAGATAGACGGTCACCCTGTCGCCCGCAGGCGTTTGCCCCCCCGAGCCGGCGATCGAGGTCTGGTAGATGAGCGAGATCTCCACAGGCAGGCTCGTCCGGCCGACCTCCCATAGATCCTGCGTGCGGTAGAATACTCCCACGCCGAGCATGTGGCGGGTCTGGGACGTCTCCACCTCCAGCGGCTCCGCGGTAGGCACCGATCCGGCGAGAAGCCGGTACTCGTCATTCCCCTTGTGCCAGTAGCTGTACTCGGCGCCGATCGACAGCGCGTTGTTGATGTTGAACTGTGGGGCCAGGCGGGCCGCGATGTAGTTGCCCAGCTTCCGCTGCAGCGTGCCGAGGGTGGACGCGAGGCCGAACGGCTGATCGGGCGTGTTCACGCGCAGGTCGACTTCGTCCTCCATCTGGAGGCCGAAGTATCCGCTCGCCAGGAAGAGGAACCGAGGTCCCACGCGGATATCCTGAAAGAGCGAGATCTCGATGTCTGTCGTCCCGTCGCCGATCGGGATGTCCAGGAAGTTGGACGGGTCCAGGTAGGGAGCGCCGTTTACGTTGCCGAGCGGAAAGCGGTACTTCCCTCCGATCGTCGTCCGGAACTGGACCGTCGGAGGCCGCCGTGCCAGCCGGAGCAAGGCCTCGCTGTGCTCTACGGGGCGTCGCTCCTCGGCGCCCTCGCCTTCTTCCGGCGGCGTCTCTCGTGCGCCCTCTTCGGGCTCGAGCGGAGCGGGCGGAGGCTCTTCGAACGCGGTGATGGGCGTGAACGTGTCGATGAGGCCGATCCTCAGCCCCACCTCCAGCTCCCCTACCGAATAGCCCCGCGTCACCGTTCCCGGGGGATCGCCGTCCAGCTGGGTGCTCGCGAACAGCGCGGCCAGATCGGACGCCGTCGCTCCCAGCGGCAGCTCGAAGGCTGGCAGGGCGAGTCCGAACGCCGTGTACCCCGCCCCGAGCACATCGTAGGCGGCGGTCATCTGCATGCCGGCCGTGGTGGATCCGACGGGCAGGAAAAGGTTCTCCATCACCCGGCGCTCGAGCGCATCGCTGTATGTCGTGGTGTTGGCGAGGAGGGCCAGGGCCTGGGCGGTTTCTTCAGGCGTGAGCGTCCCTCCCTCGATCAGCTCGGTCAGCTGCGTTTCCGCGGCCTCGATCCCGCCGAAAAAGGCGACCGGATCCGGGACGGCGCTCATGCCGGCGGTTACCGTCGCGGAGGTCGTGTCGTAACCAAAGAAGGACTCCGAGCGGGTTTGAACGAGCGGAACCATGACGTCCAGCGACAGTCGATCCAGAATGCCGATCTCGAGTCCCAGCGGAAGGACGACGGCGCGGTTGGATATCTCTCGGTAGTCCAGGCTTCCGAAGGAGAGATCATCGGGAGTGAGCGGATCGTAGCCCAGGGCGTCCGCGTCCGAGTTGATGTCGGTGAGGAAGGGCAGCGCGTTGGGATAGAGCCGATTTGTGAGGGGACCGCCGAAGTCGGTGGTCAGCGGCTCCTTCTCCCCGTCGGCCGCCAGCTCCGAGTCGAGCGCGAACTGGCTGCTCCAGAAGCTGAGCGATGGCGTGAGCTCGAACCAGAACTCTCCACCCCGAGGGAGCCTCGCGTCCTGGACGATGGGCACCTGGCCCTCCGCCTCTCCCGGGATTGCGAGGAGCGCGGCGAAGAGCGTCAGGCTCGCGAGCCCGAACGATGACCGCATCGGTCCGGAGCCGGCTCCGGATCTCTTTCGGAAGATGACGGGCAACCCTGGCTCCTCTCGGCAGGGAACGGGGGAGAGACGGCGGCAGTATAGGCGGTGCGACGGGAAGCAGACAAGCTGTCCGGCAGGCTTTTTCCCGCCGCTTCGACGCATTACTCTGTCGTGTGTGTGGCGCCGTGGCCGAGTGGTTAGGCAGGGGCCTGCAAAGCCCCGTACTCCGGTTCGAATCCGGACGGCGCCTCTTATGTGTCTCAGCGCGCACGCCTTCTCCTCGCCGCCCTCAGGACCCCGGCCGTGAAGGTGCGTCTGAGCGGTCAGAACATCCTCTATCTACTGCTGATCTTCCTCCCGATCTCGCTCGTTCTGGAGTACGGCGTTCATGCCGGCGGGACCGCGATCTTCATCACTTCCGCGTTGACCATCATCCCGTTGGCCGGGATCCTCGGGCTGGCCACCGAGAAGCTGGCCGAGCACTACGGAGCGGGGGTGAGCGGCCTGCTGAACGCGACGTTCGGGAACGCGGCCGAGCTCATCATCGCGCTCATCGCACTGAACGCTGGGCTCCACGATCTCGTCAAGGCGTCGATCACCGGCTCGATCATCGGCAACACGCTCATCGTCTTTGGCCTGAGCGCCTTCCTCGGCGGCCTCAAGTTCCACACCCAGACGTTCAACCGGATGGCCGCCAGCATGGGGGCCACGCTTCTGCTCCTGAGCGCCGTGGGGCTGGTCGTCCCGTCCATCTTCCACGGAATCGCGTCGGGCACCTCGGCCGGGGTCGAGCGCACGCTGAGCCTGGAGATCTCGGTCGTCCTCATGGCGACCTACATCCTCAGCCTCGTCTTCACGCTCAAGACGCACAGCCAGCTGTACACGGGCGTCGTGCCCTCGGAGGTGGATCCCGAGACCGCCAAGGCCGTCGAGGAGGCCGTGGGGCCGCACTGGTCGAAGGGGAGAGCCCTCCTGGTGCTGGTCGGAGCGGCGGCGCTGGTGGCGTGGATGAGCGAACTGCTCGTGGGCGGTGTGCACGAGGCCGGGGAGGCGCTCGGCATGACGGAGGTCTTCCTCGGCGTCATCGTGATCGCCCTCGTCGGCAACGCGGCGGAGCACTCGACGGCCGTGCTGATGGCACTCAGGAACAAGATGGACCTGGCCGTCCAAATCGCGATCGGCTCATCCATCCAGATCGCGCTTTTCGTGGCGCCTCTGCTCGTCTTCCTGAGCTACGCGATCGGTCCCGCCCCCATGGACCTCCACTTTACCGCCATGGAGGTGATGGCCGTGGCCCTGTCGGTGCTGATCATCGGCCAGGTCTCCGACGACGGCCAGACCCATTGGATGGAGGGCGTGCAGCTCATCGCCGTCTACCTCATCCTGGCGCTCGCCTTCTACCACCTTCCCGCCTGAGCCGAGCCCGCCGTCCGGCGCGGCCATCTCCTCTTTGACGTCGGGTTGAAGGGTCGGTCGCACTCTTCTCCGAACCTTCGTTTCCTCGACAAGGAGTGAGAATCATGCGCAATCCGAATCGCTCGCGGTTCTACGCGAGCGCCGTGTCCTTTCTGGCGGCGGCGGCCCTCTATCTCGCCGTCCCCGACCAGCCGCAGGCGGCGGCGGCGACCTGTAGCGGCTCGAACACGGGCAAGGTGTGCTGGGAGAACGAGGCCTGCGTGGAGATGCTCTTCTACAAGCAGTGCACGACCACGTACAAGTACTTCCCCGCGGCCGGTTCGGGCGGAGGAGGCAGCGACCCGTGGCTGGAAGAGCCGGGCGACGGTGGATGCCAGTGGGGTGAAGGCTACATCGGCTGGGAGCCCAGACGCTGCAGCTGAGCGGCCCTCGCCTCACAGGAGCGCGTCTGCTGTTCTCGGCGGCCGCGCTCCTCACGGCCCTGTCCGCGGTGCGCCTCGGCGAGTATCGCGCCCTCTCGGCTCCTCATGCCGCCATCGATGGCGTCGAACGCCCGACGCTGGTGTTGCTGTTTCAGCCGGAGGACTGTCGCCGCTACGGGGGACTGGTGGAGCGTTGGAACGGCCTGGCCGAGCGAGGCCATGTGGATGTGCTCGGGGTCGGGATCGGCTTCCCGCCCACGTCCTCCGCCCGAGACTCGATTCTCGGGGAGTTCCGGCCGACGTTTCCCGTGCGATACGACCTCGGCCACGTCGCGGAGCGGCTGCTCGCCAGGGCGGGACAGAGCCGGACGCCGACGAGCGTCCTGCTGGACGCGGCGGGGCGGCCTCTCCTGATCCTTCCGCCGGTGTCGGACGCGAGCGTGCAGCGGGAGGCCGGCCGACTTATCGAGCAGTACGCTCGACGCATAGCGGGGGCGGTGGGATGAAGTCAGCCAGGATACCGATGCGGTGCGGCGTCGCCCTGGCAGCGCTGTGCCTGTCGAGCGGTTGCGCCCCCGATCGGGAGGACGCCGATCCGGGCCGAGGCTCCGAGACCGGAGGCCGTCGTTGGGCGGTCGTCTCGTGGGATACGGCGTTCGTCGTGGGTGGCCCCGAGGACACGCTGCTCCATCTGCCGACCCGACTCGCCGCGGACGAGGCCGGCGTGTCGGTCCTCGACCGCGCAGCCGGTCGCGTCCTTCGGTTTGACAGTCGTGGCCGTCTTCTCTGGAGCTTCGGCCGCAAGGGCAGAGGACCCGAGGAGTTCGCTCATCCCCGCGACATCAAGATGGATCGCCAGGGGAGGACCTGGGTGTTGGATGTCGCGAACGGCCGCGTCGCCATCATCGGCGAGCACGGAGCCTCCGCCGGGCGGATCCCGCTCTCGGCCGTGGGACGGACCGCGGATGGGATCGTTCCGGAGGAGGGTGGTGGGGTGATCCTCCTGACGTTCGAGGCCGAGCGGCCGATCGTTCGGCTCTCGGCCAGCGGCGAGGTCCTCGAACGCGTTCCATTCCCATCTCCGGAACACGAGCGACTGCATCCGCTGGCCTCCCAGCTGGTCGTCGGCCACGATCCGGCGGAAGGAGGATGGGTGGGGGCCTACGGGCTCGGCGATGGCTTTTTCGCCTTTCTCTCCACCAGCTGGCTCGGATATCGGGGCCGGTACATCGAACAGGTGGAGTTTCCCCGAGTCGCACAGAGGGGTCGATTCAGTCTCGGTCGCAGGGAGCGCGCCTCCTGGCTCACCGGCGTGATCTTCGCCGCCGAGACCGTCTCGCTCTCTCGCGGCCGTATCTATGTCTTTTTCGGCGGCACCTCGTCCGACCGCCATCAGGTCATGGATGTCTATTCCGTGGACGATGGCTCGTACCTGGAGAGCCTACGCCTGCCGATCCGGCCACGTCACGCCGTATACGCCGGCGGGCTTGTCTACGCCCTCCATGAGCGCCCATACCCGACGTTGGTTGCCTGGCGACCCCGAAAGGAGCGAACACCATGAGCTGGATCGATGCCGCAGGAATCTTCCTCTCCGTACTCGCCGTCCTGGTCCTCATCTGGATGATCGCGGACGCACGACGGCTCTGGGGCGCGGGAAGCCCGAATGCCGGACCGGTATCCGCCGCGCGCTGGGTCTGGCCGGCGATCCTCGTGGTCTCCTTCCTCGTCGGCCTCTTCGGCGTGCCGATCGGCGGAAGCCCGGAGATCCGGGAAGAGGCCGACGCGTCCTCCTATCAACAACCCGTCGACACCCGCTGGTCTACGCTTCGGACACCGTTCTATCTTGCAGTGCGGAAAGAAGAACGATCCGCGAGAGGCGCCTGGCAGGTCGAGGCGCGGGACGCGAGCCTGCAGTTGCCCTGGACCTTCCTCTTGGGCTGTCTGGCCTACCTGTTCTTCCGGAGAGGCCGGATGCGATCGCGTGACGGTTTCTCGAGGGCAACGCGAACCGGAGGGCGGCTGTCTACAGGGTGATCCGAGAGCGGCAAAGCGCGAGGACGAAGGCGTAGGAGCGCTTCTGAGACGGTACACTAAGAGCGACACGCGATGAAACCCCGACATCTCGTAACGTTACTCGTTGTCGGAGTGCCACTGGTTCTCCTGGCAGGAGTGCTGTGGCGTCTCAACGAAGCGGGTGCCAGCGACGGAGCCGGCGATGATGCTGCGCCCGCCGATTCGCTGAACGAAGTGCTCGGCGCTTCCGCCGTCGAGGCGTTTCCCACGGAGATCTCCTTGCCGGTGGAAGGCGCGATGGTCCGGCGAGATACCTTCGTCCTCTGGGTAGAGGCGCAGGGCCGGGCGGCACCGCTGCGATCGGCGCCACTGCAGGCAGAGGTGTCGGGCCCCGTGATCTCCGTGCCCGTCCAGGAGGGCGCTCGGGTCTCGAAGGGACAGATGTTGGTCCGGATCGACCCCGCGGAGTACGAGCTTCGGGTGCGGCGTGCCGAGGCGGACCTGGCGTACGCGCAGGTCGAGTTCGAGGGGCTGATTCTCGGGGACGACCGGTTGGAGGACGCGCAGCTCCGCGCGAAGAGGGAAGGCCTGGCGAGGCTCAGAAGCGGGCTGCCGGGAGCGGAGGCGGCGGTGGAGGAGGCCCAGTATCAGCTGGAGCGAACGGAGATCCGCGCTCCCTTCGCTGGACGCGTCGCTGATCTCGTCGTGGATGAGGGGGCACGCCTGCAGGTGGGCGATCCCGTCGTCGAAGTCATCGACCTCTCGGTCATCGACGTCGAGGTCGAGGTTCTGGAGCGCGCCCTGCCGGCCGTCGAGCCGGGGCGAGTCGCGACGGTCCGGTTCGCCGCACTCCCCGAGGAGCCGTTCGAGGGACGGGTGGTGACCGTCAACCCAATGGTCAACCGCGAGACCGGAACGGCCCGGGTCGCGGTGCGTCTCCGAAACCCCCAGGCCAAGGTGCTTCCGGGCATGTTCGCCGAGGTCGAGATCGCCGGGCGACGATTCGCCGACCGTCTCTTCGTCGCGCGGGATGCGATCGTGGAGCGTGACAAGCGGGACGTGGTCTTCCTCCTTCATCCGGACGAGCCCGGCGGCGCCACGGGTTTTGCCAAGTGGGTGTACGTCCGCACCGGTCTCGAGAACGATGATTTCGTGGAGGTCACGCCGGAACGGGAGCGCGATAGCCTGGAGCCCGGTTCGATCGTGCTCGTGGACGGCCACACGACGCTGACCCATGACGCCAGGGTCCACCTGGAAAACCACAGAGCGCTCCTGGACCGGTGAGACCGGCCGGTGCGCCGTCCGGCGCACGGCCCCAACCGATCGTCTCGTGAGCCTTCCGGATCTGAGCATTCGTCGGCCGATCGCTACGGCGATGGTCTATCTCGGCATCGCCGTGTTGGGCGTCCTCTCGTTTGCCCGTCTCCCCATCGACCTCCTTCCGGACGTGGCGTTCCCCACGCTCTCGGTGTGGACCACCTACAGCGATGCGGCACCTCCCGAGGTGGAGCGCTTCATCACGGAGCCGGTCGAGCAGGAGGTCAGCCAGGTTCCCGGCGTCAGGCGGGTGACGTCCCGCTCACGTGAAGGGGGATCCCTCGTGACGCTCCAGTTCTACTGGGGCACGGATATGGAGTTCGCCGCGCTGAACGTGCGGGAACGGCTCGACGATCTCCGAGACCTGCTTCCTCGCAGCGTGGACCGGCCCGTCATCCTTCGCTCGGATCCGGGCAGCGACCCGATCCTCACGCTCGCGGTATCGGGGGCGAGTCCGGCGGAGCTGTTGGAGCTAAGCAAGGACGTCTTCGCCAGGCGTCTCGAGCAGCAGGACGGTGTCGCTCTCGCCGCGATCAGCGGCGGACTCGAGCGGGAGATCCAGGTGCTTCTGGACCCGACCCTGCTGACCTTGCACAGGGTGACCGTCATCCAGGTGACGGAGGCCCTCGACCGGGCCAACTACCAGGCGCCGGGAGGAAGCGTGAGGCGCGGCAGATTCCGTTACAGTCTCCGCACCCTGGGCCAGTTCACGGAAGTGGATCAGCTTCGAGACGTCGTCGTGGCGAGGCCCGCTGGAGGAACAACGGTGCGGCTGTCGGAGGTGGCCGAGGTTCGTGACGGATTCGCGGAGCGGCAAACGGCGGCTCGGTATAACGGCGTGCCGGCGGTGGGATTGCAGATCTTCAAGGAATCGGGCTCCAACACCGTCCGGGTGGCCGAACGTGTCGAGGTGGTGCTCGACGAGTTGAGGGCCGAGTTCCCGTCGCTGGGCTTCGAGATCGCGACGAGTCAGGCGGAGTTCATTCGAGAGGCGATCGTCAACGTCGTGCAGGCGTTGATCGTGGGAGGAATCCTCGCCTTCCTGGTGCTCTTCCTCTTTCTTCGGGATCCCCGCTATCCCGTGGCGGTGGGACTGGCGATCCCTATCTCCATCCTGGCGGCGTTTTCCCTCTGCTATCTGTTCGACGTCAGCCTGAACGTGATGTCCCTGGGCGGCCTCGCGTTGGGCGTGGGGATGCTCGTCGACAACTCGATCGTCGTGCTGGAGAACGTCTTCCGCCACCGGGACGAGGGTGGGGCTACCGCGCCGGCTCAAGGGTCCGGCGAGGAGGTCGAGCCACGCGACGCGGCCGCATTCTCCGCGGCCGAAGGAAGCAGGGAGGTGGCCGGCGCGATCACGGCCTCCACGCTCACGACCATCGCCGTCTTCGGGCCGGTGCTCTACGTGCGGGGGGTCGCGGGCGCGCTGTTCGGCGATCTGTCGCTTGCCGTCGCCTTTTCGCTCCTGGCCTCCCTGCTTGTCGCGCTGACGCTGCTGCCCGTGATGGCGGCCCGGTTCGGCAGGGCGGGGGAGGCGGCGTGGACCTCCCGCGATGTGACGGCCCGAGATGCGGCCGCCGGCGATGCGTCCTCCCGAGATGCGGCCGCCGGCGACCCGGTCGCTCGAATAGCCGACGAAGGGGTCAAGGCCGGCCCGCTGCGGCGTGCCCTGCGTTTCACCACGGAATCCGTCGGCCTCACCTGGAGGGACGTGGCAGGAGGGATCGGCCACGCGTCCTCCCGCGTCGCCCGTCCGGCGCTCGATGCCTTCGACCGCGGTTTCCGTGGGTTCGCCGGCCGCTACGAGGGGGCTCTCGCCTGGGCGCTGGGCCACCGGGCCGCCGTCATCGGCCTGGCGGCATCCGTGTTCGCCGCGGCCATCTCCCTGGCCACGGTCCTTCCCCGCGACCTGATGCCGGACGTGGACGAACGCCAGTTCCGCGTCGCGTTGGACCTGCCCGTGGGTACGCCGATCGAGGCGACCGATGAGGCGGCCGCGGCGCTCGAGGCAGTGCTTCTCGAGCTGGAGGTGGTCGACGGCGTGTTCACCCGGGTCGGCCGCGCCCAGCGAGGCGAGGCCATCGAGGACGAGCTGGCGGGACTCAA
>JAUWDL010000061.1 GCA_030608825.1 Gemmatimonadales bacterium | reverse complement strand
GTCACGGTCCACCTGCTCTTCACGTCCGCCGGGGAGTGCCACGTGCCCGGACCATGGGTCGCGCTCATGGGTGGCCCGCACGACGAAGAGGGCTTCCGGCTCGATCTCGCCGGCCCTGAGCACGAGCACCACGGCGGCTCGCGCTGTGCCCTCCGGTGGGTCCGCGCGTCGCGCCTCGTATCCGGAGAAGCGGTCCCGGAGAAATCCTGGGAAGTCGTTCCGCCCGCTCACGAACCTTCCTGCCTGGCCTCATCCAGCAGGGCTCGGTAGCTGCCGTAACGCGCCTCGCTCGCCGCTCCGGCCTCGATGAGGCGCCGCACGGCGCAATCCGGCTCGCTCACGTGCCGGCAGTTGTTGAAGCGGCAGCCGCCGATCGCCGTGCTGAACTCGGGAAACGCACCCGCGAGCTCGTCCGGCGACAGATCCCAGAGCACCAGCAGTTGCAGCCCCGGGGTGTCGGCGACGTATCCCCCGTCCGGAAGCCGGTAGAAGGTGGATCCGACGGTCGTATGCCTTCCCCGGCCCCGCTTCCTGCTCACCTCTCGGACCTTCAGCTCATGCTCGGGAAGCAGGAGGTTGAGGAGACTGGACTTGCCGACGCCGGAAGGCCCGGCGAAGACGGTCGCGTGACCTCCGAGCCGGCGCCTGAGATCGGAGACGCCGTCGCCTCGTTCGGCGCTCGTCGGGAGGATGTCGTAGCCGGCCTCGCGGTAGATGTCGAAGGCGCCCATCGTTCCAGCGTCGCTTGGGAGGTCGGTCTTGTTGAGGACGATGAAGGCCGAGAGATCGTTCAGCTCCGCCAGCACCAGAAACCGATCCAGAAGCCTGAAGTCGGGCGCGGGCTCCCCCACCGCAAAGACCGCGGCCAGCTGATCCACGTTCGCCACGATCACCTGCTCCCGGCTGCCCGCGACGGCGCGCCGTGAGAGCTTGGTGTTGCGGGGCAGGAGGGCCTCGATTCGGCAGCTCCCGTCGGAGAGGTGCTCCAGGAGCACTCGGTCTCCCGGGTTGATCTTTTCCTCGCCCAGCTTCAACCGTCCGCGAAGCGCGCAGTCGAGGATTCGATCGCCGCAATCCACCGAATACACCCCGCCAGCGCTCCTGAGCACGCGCCCCTCGGTCCGCGCGCTCACCCGAGGGCTCCGGAGACGGCTACCGCTGCTCTCCCGGCCCGGTTTCGGGCTCGCGCTTCCCGGCTGCGGGCTCTCCGATCAGCTCATCGAGGCAGTTGAAGCCCAGAAGGGCGCACTTGATCCGTACCGGGAACTTCGAGACGCCCGCCAGGGCCCGCAGATCGCCCAGCTTCTCGTCCCGTTGAAGCGCCTCCTCGCCGTGGAGCAGACGGGTGAACTTCGCCGACAGGGCCCGAGCCTCGCCGAGCCTCGCTCCCTTGAGCCGCTCGGTCATCATGGAGACGGCGGCCTGGCTGATCGAGCAACCTCTGCCCTCGTAGCGCACCTCGTCGATCCGGTCGCCTCGGACGGAGATTGACAGCTCGATGACGTCGCCGCACAGCGGGTTGTTCATCGTGACGGTGTGGGTGGGCGCCTCGAGCGACCCCTTGTTCCTGGGACGTCTGTAGTGGTCGAGGATGACCTCTTGAAAGAGATCGGCGAGGGCGCTCGGGATCCTTCGGTCGATCGACGTGCCACCCGGGGTGTCAGCGTGTTCGCTCATGAGTGTGCCGTACGGGGGGGCGTGCGCTCAGACTCTGCGACAGAAGAGCTCGCCGGCCAGGTGGAGAGCCTCGCAGAGGGCGTCGACCTCCTGGGGCGTGTTGTACAGGTAGAGGCTGGCACGAGCGGTCGCATCGATTCCGAGGTGCTCCATGAGCGGTTGATTGCAGTGATGACCGGCCCGGATCGCGATACCTCGCTGATCGAGGATCGTCGCCAGGTCATGAGCGTGGACGTCCAGATACGTGAAAGAGAGAACACCCACGCGCCCGTCGGTTGGTCCGTAGATCCGAAGCCCTTCGATTTCGCCGAGTCGTTCGAGAGCATACCCCGTGAGCTCCGTCTCGTACCGTCGGATGGCATCCAGACCGATGCCGTCCAGATAACGGATCGCCGCGCCGAGGCCGACGGCGCCGGCGATGTTCGGCGTTCCCGCCTCGAACTTGTGAGGCACCTCAGCCCAGGTGGAGCCGTCGAGCGTGACGGAGGCGATCATCTCGCCGCCGCCCTGGTAGGGCGGCATCTCCTCCAGAATCGCGCGCCGTGCCCAGAGCACCCCGATCCCGGTCGGCCCGCACATCTTGTGGCCGCTGAACGCGTAGAAATCGCATCCGAGCGCCCCCATGTCGAGGGCGAGGTGCGGGGCCGCCTGAGCGCCGTCCACGAGGCATAGGGCACCGGCCTCGTGAGCGAGCGCGGCGATCTCCCGCACGGGATTGATGACGCCGAGGCTGTTGGAGACGTGAGTGACACCGACCAGACGCGTCCGCTCGGAGAGCATCCGGCCGTAGTCGTCCAGCACGAGCCGTCCCTCGGGGGAGACGTCCACGAAACGCAGCGTGGCCCCGGTGCGCTCCGCCAGGAGCTGCCAGGGGACGATGTTGGAGTGGTGTTCCATCTTGGTGAGCAGGATCTCGTCGCCCGAGCCGATGCGGGCCTTGCCCAAGCTGCCCGCCACGAGGTTGATCGCCTCCGTCGTTCCTCTTACGAACACGATCTCGGCGGTATCCTCCGCACCGATGTGGGCGGCGACGCAGGTGCGGGCGTCCTCGTACGCCTCGGTCGCGCGCACGCTGAGCTCGTGAGCACCGCGGTGCACGTTGGCGTGCGAGGTCTCGTAATGTCGGCGAATCGCGTCGATAACGGCGCGCGGTCGCTGCGAGCTGGCCGCGCTGTCCAGGTAAACGAGCGGCTGCCCGTTGACCTTCTGCTCCAGGATGGGAAAGTCCCGGCGGACGGCTTCGATATCGTACGGGGGTGCGACCACTGCGGTCTCCATGGAGCCGGCGCCGATCGCGATCAGAGTCTGACCTGGACCTCGTCGCCCTCGACGCGGCACTCGAAAGTGCGCACCGGCAGGACGGCGGGCAACGCCTTCGGCGTACCCGAGGCGAGGTCGAAGCGTGCTCCGTGTAGAGCGCAGGTGATCTGGTCGCCGGTCACCTCTCCCGCCGATAGCGGGAACTCCTCGTGGGAGCAGCGGTCCTCGAGCGCGTAGACCCGTCCGTCGCGTCTCACGAGGACCAGGTTGGCCCCATCCACCTGCACCGCCTTCAAGCCGCTCTCCGGGACGTCCGCCAGACTGGCCACCGTCGTGAAGTCGCTCACGGGTCAGGCGCTCGTCAGCGGCGACGTGCCAAGGCCGATCTTCGCTTCGATCGCCTCGCGGATCCGGTCGCGCACGCCCTCGACGGGGATGCGTCCCAGGACCTCGTCGAAGAACCCGAAGACCAGAAGCCTCTCGGCCTGCCGGCGGCTCAGCCCCCGGCTCATGAGGTAGAAGAGCTGCCTCGAGTCCACCTGGCCCACCGTCGCTCCGTGAGAGCACCGGACATCATCCGCCTCGATCTCGAGGTTCGGAAGCGCGCGGGCGCCGGCCTCCTCGCTCAGGATGAGGTTGCGGTTGGTCTGGTACGCGTCCGTCAGCTGACCCTCCGGCTCCACCCGAATGAGACCGCGAAAGACACTCTGGGCCGAATCAGTCAGGGCGCCCTTGTACAGGAGGTTGCTGTGCGCGCTCGGCGCGGCGTGGTGCTGCAGGGTGTGGTGGTCGAAGTGCTGCGTGCCATCCCCGAACCACAGGGCCAGCATCTCGCTCTCGCTGCCGGGTCCATCCAGGTGGCTGGTCACGTCCACCCGCGAGAGATTGCCCCCGAGGCTGATGTTGACGCCGACCAGCCGGCTGTCCCGCTGAGAGGTGACGTGTTGAAGCCCGAAGTGCTTCACGCCCGTTCCGAAGCGCTGCAGCGCGATGTAGTGGAGCGTCGCCTCAGGACCACCGAAAAGCTCCGCGCCGGCCAGGTTGATGGAAGGCTCCGGCAGGTCGGGCGACATGAACTCGTCGATACAGGTGGCCTCGCCGCCCTCTTCCACCGCCACCAGGGAGTGCGTTGAGACGAGGGTTCCGGGTTTGGTGATACAGCGGAAGGTGTGAACCGGCGCCGGAAGGCGCACGCCACGAGGCACGTGAAGCACGAAGCCCTCTGAGAGCAGTGCCACGTGAGCCGCCCAGAGCTTCTCCTCCATCTCCGGTATCGGGCTCGTGAACAGGTACTTCTCCATCAGATCAGGCCGCTCGCGGGCCACTGTCGAGATCGACGCGAAGACGACCCCGCGCTCGGCCAGATCGTCGTCGAGCCTGTGGTAGACGGTGACGCCGTCCACCTGAACCCAAACGCCGCTTCGTTCCCGTGAGCGGGCCAGAACCTCACGCACCGGCTCGGGAACGGCTTCCAGCTGGTCCAGCGCACCCGGCTCCGGGCCCCCGGGTCGATCACCGTTGAGGCCTGGAATGGCGGGCTCGTAGTCCTCGAGACGGAGGCTCGAGATATCGGTGTACCGCCACTCCTCCGACTTTCGGGTCGGCATGGGAAGTTCCCGGAAGCGCTCCCACGCCAGCCGCCGGGCTTGCCTGAGCGTCTCCGGCTCGTTCAGCCCGCTGATGGCGGCAAGAGCGCGTTCCGGGTCAGCCAGCCTCACGGCTCCGCCCGCGGTCGCATCTATCTTCACGCTTGTCACTCCGTTCCCCACGTATCCTCTCAACTCCCTCGGTCCTCCGTCGGGTAGGGGTCGGCCTACCCGACGCTTCCTTCCATTTCGAGTTCGACCAGCCGGTTGAGCTCGATGGCGTACTCGAGCGGGAGCTGCTTGGCGATCGGCTCGATGAAGCCGCGCACGACCATGGCCATGGCCTCCTCCTGGGAGAGGCCGCGGCTGGTGAGATAGAAGAGCTGCTCGTCGCCCACCTTCGACACGGTCGCCTCGTGGCCGATCGACGCCGACTCCTCGTCGATCTCGATGTACGGGTACGTGTCCGTCCGCGACGTCTCGCTCAGCAGGAGCGCGTCGCACTCGACGTTCGACTTCGCGTTGGTCGCGCCCTCGTACACCTTGAGCAGACCCCGGTACGTCGCCCGCCCCGTACCCTTGGAGATCGACTTCGACGTGATCTGCGAGGTCGTGTGGGGCGCGACGTGCACCACCTTGCCGCCCGTGTCCTGGTGCTGGCCGTCGCTCGCGTACGCGATCGACAGGATCTGCCCGTGCGCTCCCTCGCCGACCAGGAAGCAGGACGGGTACTTCATCGTCAGCTTCGAGCCCAGGTTCCCGTCCAGCCACTCCATGTACGCCCCCTCCTCGACGATCGCTCGCTGCGTGACGAGGTTGTACATGTTGTTCGACCAGTTCTGGATCGTCGTGTACCGGAACCTGGCGTTCGGCTTGACGATGATCTCGATCACGCCCGAGTGAAAGGAGTCGGTCGTGTAGACCGGCGCCGTGCACCCCTCGATGTAGTGGGCCTCGGATCCCTCGTCGGCGATGATCAGCGTACGCTCGAACTGCCCCATCTGCTCGGAGTTGACGCGGAAGTAGGCCTGAAGCGGGATCTCCACCTTCACGCCCTTCGGGATGTACACGAACGAGCCGCCCGACCAGACCGCCGAGTTCAGCGCCGCGAACTTGTTGTCCGCCGTCGGCACGACCGTCGAGAAGTACTCCCTGAACAGGTCGGGGTACTTCTTGAGCCCGTCCTCGATCGACTCGAAGATCACGCCCTGCTGCTCCCACTCCTCCTTGAGCGAGTGGTAGACCATCTCCGACTCGTATTGGGCGCCCACGCCCGCCAGGACCTTACGCTCCGCCTCGGGGATCCCGAGCTTCTCGAACGTCTCCTTGATCTCATCGGGCACATCGTCCCAGGAGTGCTCCATGCGGTCCTGGGGACGGACGTAGAAGTAGATCTCGTCCAGATTGAGCCGATCCAGATCACCGCCCCAGTCCGGCATCGGCTTCGACTCGAAGATCTCCAGAGCCTTGAGCCGGAACTGGAGCATCCACGCCGGCTCCTCCTTGTGCGCCGAGATCTGGCGCACGATCTCTTCGTCCAAGCCCTTACGGGACTTGAAGACCGGCTTGTCCTCCGTGACGAAGTCGTATCCGTATTCGTCGAGCCCGAGCTCTGCGATGGTCTCGTTGCGCGGCAAGTGCTTATCCTGTCGTGAGAAGCCGGCCCAGTGGACGGCACTCTCGCCAATCCCGGTGGCCGCAGTATAGTTGCGTTACAAAACTATATGGTTAATCTAGCTTGTCAACATAGGTTGGTATAGCTACCGTTTATCTGTATGGAAGCCGACTCGAGAAGCGAGGAAGAAGGGGCCGAACTGCTAGCGCAGCTCGGGTACGCGGTGGCGGGAGCAGGCTACCCGCGCGGCCTCACGCCCGCTCAATGGGCCGCGCTGCGCTACCTTTCGCGCGCCAACCGGTTCTCGCGGACCGTATCGGCGTTCGCCGAGTTTCACGCGACGACGCGCGGCACAGCCTCCCAGACGGTTCAGCGTCTGGTTGACCGCGGATTCGTACAGAAGAACCCTTCCGCAGTTGACGGCCGCAGCATCCGACTCGACTTGGCGAAGAAGGGGAGAGACACGTTAGAGGATGATCCGCTGAGCGATCTCGTCGCCGCGTTTCGCTCCCTGCAGCCCGCAGTTCGGGCTCGATTCGTTCGTACACTGAAAGAGCTGGTGGCTCGGCTTAGCCAGGTCCGTGGAGGCCGCTCGTTCGGCACGTGTCCCGCCTGCCTCCACTTCGACTGCGACGGGCGCTGTACGGGTGACTCCGCCGAGTGCTGGTGTAACCTTTTCGAGCAACCACTCGATGTCGCTGAGACCGACGAACTCTGCGTCAACTTCGAACCAGCCAACTGAAGCTCCCCGGATTCGCGGTCATTCGGACCTGGGGTCCGCAGGGTCCCACAGGGCGGTGTACGGGTGGTCGAGCTCGCTCAACTGCTCAAGATCGTACACCCACCGCTCCCGGCTGTATTCGGCGTTCTCGTAGTGTACGCCGAGGTGGATCGCCTCCACGGGGCAGACCTCCTGACAAAAGCCACAGAAGATGCAGCGGAACTCGTC
>JAUWDL010000007.1 GCA_030608825.1 Gemmatimonadales bacterium | reverse complement strand
CGTAGTTGCCCTCCTGGTAATGGCAGTCGCCGGGGTGACATCCGCCGATCAGCACGCCGTCGGCGCCGCGCGAGAACGCGTGCATTACGAACTGCGGATCGATGCGCCCCGAGCACATGACCCTGACGACCCGGACGTTCGGGGCGTACTTCATCCTCGCGGTGCCGGCCAGGTCGGCCGCCATGTAGGTGCACCAGTTGCAGAACAGCGCCACGATTCGGGGCTCGAACTCTTCGGCTTGCTCAAGCATATGCCAACACCCCCTCGATCTCCTCGTAGATCTCCGCATCCTCGAAGAGGTTCTGGATGATGGATCCGGAAGGACAGGCTGCGACGCACACGCCGCAGCCCTTGCACAGGACCTCGTTGATCTCCGCCCGGTCGTTTTCGTCGTCATGGAGGATCGCCTGGTAGGGACAGAGGGGGATGCAGGTCTTGCAGCCCGAGCAGTCCTCGGCGATCACGTGGGCCGTGTTGGGCTCCAGCTCGATGTAGGCCCGGTCGATCAAGGCCAGCGCCTGCCCCGCAGCGGCCCCGGCCTGGGCAACCGTCTCGGGAATGTCCTTGGGTCCCTGGCAGCAGCCGGCGAGGTACACCCCGTCGGTGAACGTCTCCACCGGCGCCAGCTTGGGATGGCGCTCCATGAACCATCCGCCGCCGGAACAGGTGATGTTGAAGGTCCGCCGGACCTCCTCGGCGTCGGCCCGCGGCTCCAGGCCCACCGCCAGGATCAGCATGTCGACCGGGATCCGCCGCACCATTCCGGCGAGCGTGTCCTCAACGTCCACGAGCAGCTCGCCGTCTCCATCGGCGGGCTGGTAGACCGAGGCGACCTTGCCTCGGATCAGGTGCGTTCCCTCGCTGGCGATGCGCTGGTAGAACTCCTCGAAACCCTTACCGGGCGTGCGCATGTCGATGTAGAAGTTGTAGACCTCCGCGTCCGTCTTCTCCTTGATCAGGTGCGCGAGCTTCAGCGAGTACATGCAGCACACCTTGGAGCACCACGGGTTGGTCTTCTCATCTCTGCTGCCCACGCAGTGCACGATCCCCACGGACGTGGGCTTCTCGCCGTCGCGCAGCACGATCTCGCCGTCGGTCGGGCCCGAGGCGTTGACCAGCCGCTCCACCTCGAGCGCCGTGTAGACGTTCGGGTAGACGCCGTAGCCGTAGTGCGGGGAGCGGCGCGGATCGAAGGTCTGGAAGCCGGTGGAGAGGATGATCGCGCCGACCTCCAGGGTCTCGACCTGTTCCTCCTGGTCCAGGAAGATCGCGTCCCGGTCGCAGGCCTCGATGCAGGTCTGCTTGCACTTGCCGGAGCTGAACTGGATGCACTGCTCGGGGTCGATCAGGACGACCTGCGGCACGGCTTGCGCGTTGGGAAGGTAGATCGGCTTGCGCATGGAGAGGCCGAGGTCGAACTCGTCTTCGAACTTGCCCCGCTTGTAGACACAGGCGTCGACACACAGCTGGCATCCGACGCAGAGCGAAGCGTCGATGTAGCGCGGGCGGTGCTTGACCGTGACCTCGTAGCTCCCGACGTAGCCATCCACCTTCACCACGTCCGTCATCGTCATCAGCGTGATGTTCGGGTGGTTCCTCACCTGCGTCATCTTCGGCGTCAGAATGCAGGCCGCGCAGTCGAGGGTGGGGAAGGTCTTGTCGAACTGCGCCATGTGGCCGCCGATCGAGGCCTCCCGCTCGATCAGGTAGACGTGCTTCCCGGCATCGGCCAGGGTCAGGGCTGCCGTGATACCGGCGATCCCCGCGCCGACGACCAGGGCTTCGGGGCGGATCGGCACCCGCCGGGTCTCCAATGCCTTGTGGTGGTGCACACGGCGCACGGCTGCACGAACTAGATCGATGGCCTTCTCCGTAGCCGACTCGCGGTCCTCGTGCACCCAGGAGGCGTGCTCCCGGATGTTGACCATCTGGAAGAAGAAGGGGTTGAGCCCTCCCGCAGCGGTCGCGCCGCGGAAGGTTCCCTCGTGCAGGTTGGGCGAGCAGGAGGCGACGACGATCCGGTTCAGGCCGAGTTCCTCGATGTCCTCCTTGATCAGCTCCTGTCCCGGATCGGAGCACATGTACTTGTAGTCCCGGGCAACGGTCACGCCCGGCAGTTTGCCGGCCTTCTCGGTAACCCGTAGTACGTCGACCGTGCGCGCGATGTTGGTCCCGCAGTGGCACACGTAGACGCCGATACGGACCGGCGGATCGCCGTTGGTCAGATCGCCGTCGCTCGGATCGCCGTTCGTCAGCGGGTCGGGGCCGAAACCGTTCTCACGCAGCATGGGCCGCCCTCCTTTCCAGGACGGGTCTCGCGCTCACGACGCATCGGTCGATGCCCAGCTCGTCCGCCGGGATTCCGAGCGCCAGTCCGAGGATCTGCGGGAAGTAGAGGATCGGGATCGGCGGAAGGTCGTACACCCGCCTGAGCTTGCTCTGGTAGACGTCGAGGTTGAATTGGCAGAGTGAGCAGATCACCGCCATGACATCCGCGCCGCGGTCCTGAGCCTCCTTGAGAAGCCGGTACACGAGGTGCAGCCCCACCTTGGGGAGCGTCCCCGTCTGACTGGCCCCACAGCATCGCGTCTTGAACGGGTAGTCGACGACCTTGGCGCCCGTTGCCTTCAACAGCTGATCCATCGTCTGCGGATCGTACTGGTCGTCGAACGTCGCGTACGGCCGCACGACCTGGCAGCCGTAGTAGGGCGCGACCTTGAGGCCCTTCAGGGGCTCCTTCACGGCCTCCTTGATCCGCTCCACACCGATCTGCCGCGTCAGGATCTCTAGAGGGTGACGGATCCGGACCTTTCCCTCGTAGCGGAGCCCGATGGCGTCGAGCGCATGTTGGACGCGCTGACCCATTTCGGCGGAATCGGCCAGATGGCGGCGAGTCTTCTCGAGGACGAGATAGCAGGCGTTGCACGGGGTGAGAAGATCCGCCTCCTCCCGCTCGGCGAGGGCCAGGTTCCTGCTGGCCAGGGCGTAGGCCTTCGCCTTGTCGATCGACATGTAGGAGGTCGCGCCGCAGCAGTTCCAGTCATCCAGTTCCTCGAGCGGCTCGCCCAACGCGGCGAACACCGCACGCAGGGATTCGTCGTAGGCCCGACCCGTTCCCGTCAGGGAGCAGCCGGGGTAGTAAGCCAGCTTCTTCATGGCACCACCTCCGAGTCGTGCCCGACTGCCTCCAGCATGCGGGCCAGATCGCCGCGATGCCGAATGGTCTCCCTGCGCAGCGAGAAGCGCCCCGTGCGCAGGAGGTTCCATCCCAGCCCGACCATGCCGAACATCCGGTGGATCCCGGTCTTCAGCATCAGCTTCATGACCAGCCAGCTTTCGCTGATTCGCCCCCTGTCGTAAACCATGCGGCGGAACTCGCGCGCCAGCACGGGGATCGCCAGGCGCTTGGGGTACGTCTTCTCCTCTATCGCCCGCCGCTTGAGGGCGTACATGATCTCTGTGACGGGAATCTGCCGCGGGCACTCCACCGTACACTGGTAGCAGCTCGTACAGAGCCAGATGGTGAAGCTCCCGAGGACGTCGTCGCGGAAGCCCTCCCGCCCGAGGTACATCAGCTGGCGGGGGCTGTAGTCCATGTAGGCGAAGAGGGGACAGCTGGCGCTGCAGAGGCCGCAGTGCATGCATTCCCGAATCTTCTCCGCACCGGGCAGGCTCGTGATCCAGTGAGCGAATTCGGGGCTGCGGTCGGCCTCCGTTCGGATGTTCGGCCTCATCGTTCAACCCCTCCAGGGGTCGGTCGATCGCCGTTCCTACATTGGGGCGCCCACCTCTGACGTAGCCGTCCGCCGCCAGCTCGAGTGGTAGGGACATGCGTGCGGAAACCGCTCGCGCAGGACGCACTTGCGGCGGAAGTAGATTCCGCATCGCATGCACTTGTCGGGCGGATCATCGTTCCACGCGATCAACTGCACGGAGAGTCGGTCGAGAAAGTTGGCGATGTCCCGAAGCTCGCTCTTTGATTGTCCTTCGAAGAGCTCCATCAACATGCCCTGCTTCAACTCCGCGTACTCCTCGAGGACGAGCCTTCCGTCATCGGTAAGCGAGAGGTGGAGCGCTCGACGATCGGTCTCCGCCGCCGTCCGGTGGAGCAGATTCCGCCCGACGAGCCGGTCCACGGCTTTGCTGGCCGCAGCCGGGCTGACATCGAGCAGACGAGCCACGTCGCTGAGGGTGGGCGCCTCAACGAGGTCAACGATTTGTATGAGCTTGAGCTGGCCGAGCGTCAGGAGAGGATCGCCACCCTCGGATAGGCGTATCTGGATCAGCGCGTCGATCGTGGAGGAGAAGATCTGCGTGCTGCCGACGAGGTCGTTGGCGGCCTCGAGCCAGGTGCGCCGATATCCGTTCTGGGCTTCCATCGTCGCGACCCTCGAGGGAGGGCAGAGTGGGCCAGCGGTCTTTATACTTGGTTAAATATTAACCTACCTGACGATATTGTCAATGGAGTTCAGCGTTACTCCTCTCGGAGCACGACGGCGGGATCCACGCGCGTCGCACGCCTGGCCGGCAGGTAGGAGGCGAGCAGCGCGATCGCCAGGAGAAAAGCGGAGAAGCCCGCATAGGTCGCCGGGTCGATCGGGTTGACCTCGTAGAGCAGACCGGCGAGCAGACGCGTGAGCGCCAGAGCCGTCAGGAGGCCGAGCCCGATCCCGAGTCCGCCCAGGATCAGACCGTGGCGGGAGATCATCCGGAGCACTTGCGAGGAGCTGGCTCCAAGAGCCATCCGAATCCCGATCTCGCGCACCCGCTGGACCACGGAAAACGACATGACGCCGAAGATCCCGATGGCTGAGAGCAGGAGGGCCACGGCGCTGAAGAGAGCCAGCAGGGAGCCCGTGGAGCGCGTTCCGGCCATCGCCTCTCGAACATAGTCCTGCATCGTCTGCACGGAGTGGAGCGGCACGTCGGAGTGGAGCGCGCTCACCTCCTCGCGGACGAGCTGGGTCAGCTGGAGCGGGTCGTCCCGCGTCTTCACGAGGACGAACATCTGGTTCGACCAGGCTCGCCCGCTCTGGTTGAAGGGCACGTAGACCTGGACGCGTGAAGGATTCTCGAGCTCGTAGTGGCGGACGTTTCGGGCGACGCCGACGACCGTTCGGTAGATGGGGACCGGGTTGTCGAAATCGGAGTCCTCCGTGATCTCGAACGCGACACGCTTCCCGATCGGGTCCTCGCCGGGCCAGAACTTATCGGCCATCGTCTCGTCGATCACGCACACCGGCGGGCTCTCCTCGCGGTCCGCGTCCGTGAACGCGCTTCCCCTCACCAGCTCGATGCCGAGCACATCGAAGTGGTCGGGCTTGACCATGTGGAACAAGACCGACTCCAAGTGCTCCGGCTCGAAGGGCACCCCCTCGGGCACGATGGCCTGCTCCCACGAGTTGCCCTGCAGGGGAACGATGTTGGATAGCGAGACGGCTTCGGCGTCCGGCAGAGCGGCCAGCCTCTCGTGTAGTTGGTCGAAGAAGGCCCAGGCTTGTTCCTTCTCGGTGTATTCCGACACCGGGAGCGAGATGCGAGCGGTGAAGACGTTGTCCTCGACGAATCCCGTGTCCACCCGCTGGAGCTCCGTGAGGCTCTGGATCATCAGGCCGGCGCCGATCAGGAGGACGAGGGCCAGCGCCACCTCGCCGATCACCAGCGCCGAGCGCAGCCGCTGACGGCCTTTCCCGGCCGTCCCGCCACGTCCTCCCTCCTTGAGCTCCTGGCTCAGATCGTGACGAGATCCCCGCAACGCGGGCGCCAGGCCGAAGAGAAGCCCGGTCAAGAGCGCGATCCCGAGGGTGAAGAGCAGAACGTCCAGGTCCAAGCCGACCCGCTCGGCCATCAGAGACGGGATCGCATCCGGGAGCCTCGGGATCATGAGCCGGACTGCGAGGAATGCCAGGAGCACGCCCAGAAGGCCGCCGGCGAGCGCGAGCACCGTGCTCTCGGTGAGCAGCTGACGGACGATACGCCCCCGTCCGGCTCCGATCGCCATCCGTAACGCCATCTCCTGCCGCCGGCTCTCGCCCCGGGCGAGCAGAAGCGACGCCACGTTCGCACAGGCGATGAGGAGCACGAAGACGACGGCACCCATCAGGATCCAGATCTGCGTACGGACGTCCCCCACGTAAGCCTGCTCGAGCGTCTCCAGGCGCGCCACCGCCTGCTGATTGCCCTCCTCCTCGGTGATCTCGCGGGTCACGCGATCCATCTCCTCCTGCGCCAGCGCGAGAGTCGAGCCGGCGGCGAGGCGGGCGATCGCCCATGTGCCCTGCGAGCAACCACGCTCCTCCCAGCACATCTGATCGGAGAAGAACCCCATCGGAAGGAATACTTCCGTGTCCGCGCTGGGGAAGACGAACTCGGGCGCCATCACCCCGATGATGGTATACGGCTGGCCATCGAGCGTGATGGAGCCTCCGAGGACGTCCGGGTCGGATCCGAGACGCCCCTCCCAAAAGCGATGGGTCACGACGGCGACCGGCTCTGCGCCCTCCCACGTCTCATCCCCCGTGAAGGTCCGCCCCAGTGCCGCCGAGACTCCCAGCGTCCGGAAGAAGTCGCCGAGCACCAGCCGGATGCGGATTACCTCCGGACGATCGCCCCCCGTGAGCGTGCGCCAGCGTCCAGCGTTCGCACCCCAGGACTCGAAGGTGCGGGTTCTCTGGCTCCAGTCCCTGAAATTCGGGATGGAAAGCGATATCGAGAAGCCGGAGGGGGCGATGACGTCGGGAACGAAGAGATCATCGGGATCGCTCACCGGCAGGGGCTCGAGAAGTACGGCGTTGGCCACGCTGAAGATCGCCGTGTTGGCGGCGATTCCCAGCGCGATGGTCAGCGCGGCCACGATGGCGAAGCCCGGCCGCCTGAGCAGGGTGCGAATCGAGAACCGGAGATCCTTCAGAAACGTCTCCACGCTCATAGGACGGGTCGAGCCGGGCAGAGGTTGCAACGACTTGGACCAGCGGGCCTTCGCGCTTGGCTACGAGGCCTGCGTTCGCCTGATGCCCGTCTCCCTCAGGATCCAGCTCGCGATCTCCTCCACCGAGCGGGCCGTGGTATCCAGGTGTGGAATCCCGTATCGGTCGAAGAGCGCGTCGGCCTGCCGAAGCTCGTAGCCGACCTGTTGCGGCGAGGCGTAGCGGCTCCCCGCCCGCCTCGCCTCTCGGATCTCCTCGAGCCGCCGCGGTGCGATCGTGAGTCCGAACAGCTTGTCCCGGTACGCCGCCAGGGCGGAGCTCAGGCCCTCTCCCTCGAACTCGTCCTCCGTTAGCGGGAAGTTGGCAACGAAGATCCCGTATTGCAGAGCCAGGTAGAGAGAGGTGGGGGTCTTCCCGGATCTGGACACGCCTACGAGGATGAGGTCAGCCTGAGAATAGTCCTCGATTCGGCTGCCGTCATCGCAGGAGAGGGCGAAGTTGGTGGCCTCGATCCGACGATCGTAGATCTGCGTGTCCGCCATCCCGTGGGCGCGTCCGGTGGCGTGCGCCGACGGCTGGCCGAGCTCGCGCTCGAGCGGCTCGAGGAAGGTCTCGAAGAAATCGAGGACGAAGGCGTCGGCGCCCGTGACGATGTCGCGGAGCTCATCCTGCACCAGCGTGCTGAAGACGATGGGTTTTCTGCCATCGCTCCGGGCTATCGCGTTGATCGTCTGGACGGCTTCGCGCGCCTTGTCGGCGCTTTCCAGGAATGGTAGGGTGATTCTCTGGACCTGCAGACCGTCGAACTGGGTCATCAGGCTGTTACCGAGCGTTTCCGACGTCACGCCGGTCTGGTCGGAGATGAAGAAGACCGTTCGCGAGCTCATGAGCTTTGCGACACCTCGAGGGATCCGCTGACGCGTGCCGGCGGCCCTGGCGCGCGCCGGCCCAGCGGTGATTCTTCTACCTATATACACACCGAACAAGGGAAACGGCGATGAACGAGTACATCGTCCCCTTCGAATCCGTCGGTAGAGACGACATCGAAACGGTCGGAGGCAAGAACGCCTCCCTCGGAGAGATGATCAGCGCGCTCTCCGAGGAAGGGATCGACGTGCCAGGCGGTTTCGCGATCACGGCGCTGGCCTATCGCGGTTTTCTGGCCAACGACGGCCTGGGTGAGCGCATCTACGGGGCGCTGGATCTGCTGGACGTGGAAGACGTCGGCGCGCTCCGGAGCACCGGAGCCGAGATCCGCCGCTGGATCGAGGCGGCTCCGTTTCCCGATACGCTGAGAGTGGAGATCGAGGCGGCCTACGCCGCCCTCGGCGACGGGGAGGAGGTAGCGGTGGCCGTTCGCTCCTCGGCGACGGCCGAGGACCTTCCCGAGGCCTCCTTCGCCGGGCAGCAGGACACGCTGCTCAACATCCGGGGGCTCGCTGCCGTGGTGGAGGGAGTGCACGCCGTCTACGCCTCCCTGTTCACCGACCGGGCCATCTCCTACCGCACCCACCACGGGTTCGACCACAGGCAGGTGGCGCTCTCCGTGGGAGTCCAGGAGATGGTCCGTGCCGACCTCGGCTCGAGCGGGGTCATGTTCACGCTGGACACCGACTCGGGGTTCCGTGACGTGGTCTTCATCACGGCCGGGTACGGGCTCGGTGAGACACTCGTGCAAGGCTCCGTCAATCCGGATGAATTCTATGTTTACAAGCCTGCCCTGGCGGCAGGCCGCAGTGCGATCCTACGCCGGACGCTCGGGACGAAGGCCCTCAAGATGGTCTACGCCGAGAATGGCGCTGCGACCCCGGTGACCACCGTGGAGGTGCCGGCGGAAGACCGACGGCGGTTCAGCATCTCCGATGCCGAGATCGAGGAGCTCGCACGGCAGGCCATGAGGATCGAGAGGCACTACGGCTGTCCGATGGACATCGAGTGGGCGAAGGACGGCGTCGACGGACGGCTGCGGATCGTCCAGGCACGGCCCGAGACCGTCCAGAGCCGGAGCGGGCGGCTGATCGAGCGTTTCACACTCGAGCAGAGCGGCCGCGTCATCGCGAAGGGGCGCAGCATCGGCCACAAGATCGGCAGCGGGCCGGCCCGAGTCGTGGAGTCGGTCACGGAGATCGGCGTGGTCCGGCGCGGAGATGTGCTGGTGACCGACATGACCGATCCGGATTGGGAGCCCGTGATGAAGATCTCCTCGGCGATCGTGACCAACCGGGGCGGGCGTACCTGTCACGCCGCGATCGTGGCGCGCGAGCTGGGCATTCCGGCCGTCGTCGGCTGTGGGGACGCCACGGACACGATCAAGGGCGGCCAGGACGTCACCGTCTCCTGCGCGGAGGGGGACGAGGGGTTCGTGTACGACGGTCTGCTCGGCTACGATACGACGCTCATCGAGCTGGACGCCCTTCCCGAGATACCCGTCAAGATCATGATGAACGTCGGGAACCCGGACCGCGCGTTCGATTTCGCCGCGATCCCGCATAGCGGCGTCGGCCTCGCTCGCCTCGAGTTCATCATCAACAAGATGATCGGCGTTCACCCGCGGGCGCTGCTGGAATACGATGACCTGCCCGAGGAGCTCAAGGAGACGATCGACCTTCAGATGTCCGGCTACACGGACCCCGTCGAGTTCTACGTCGAGAAGCTCGCCGAAGGGATTTCCACGATCGCTGCCGCGTTCGCCCCCGAGCCGGTCATCGTGCGGCTGTCTGATTTCAAGTCGAACGAGTACGCCAATCTGATCGGCGGAGACCGATACGAGCCGCACGAGGAGAATCCGATGCTCGGGTTCCGGGGGGCTTCCCGATACGTGGACGGGAACTTCCGCCCCTGCTTCGAGCTCGAGTGCCGGGCGCTGAAGCTGGTGCGGGACGACATCGGTCTCACGAACGTATGGGTGATGGTGCCCTTCGTCCGCACCGTCGAAGAAGGCCGGCAGGTCGTGGAGCTGCTGGCCGAGAACGGCCTCGAGCGTGGCGTCAACGACCTCACGGTGATCATGATGTGCGAGGTCCCCTCGAACGCGATCCTCGCCGATGCCTTTCTGGAGCATTTCGACGGGATGTCGATCGGGTCGAACGACCTCACGCAGCTCACTCTCGGTCTGGACCGCGATTCCGCGATCATCGCGGGCATCTTCGACGAGCGGGACGACGCGGTAAAGGCGCTGCTCTCGATGGCCATTGTGGCCTGCAGGAAGGCCGGCAAGTACATCGGCATATGCGGCCAGGGCCCCTCCGACCATCCCGATCTGGCGGAGTGGCTGCTGAGCGAGGGGATCGAGAGCATGTCGCTCAATCCCGACACGGTGCTCGAGACCTGGCTTTATCTTGCCGGCCAGGAGATCTGACCCGGCGGGCTGCGCCGGACGCGCCACGCTCGGCGCGGAGGCAGACCTCGGCAACGGAGGTAGGCATCTGAGCGAGTGGCTTGCCGCCTACGTGGCGGCCTTCACCCTCGGGGCATCACATGCTCTGGAGGTGGATCACATGGTCGCCGTCACGGCGTTCGTCGGCAGGTCGCCCAGAGCGGGAAGCGCCGCCCTGTTCGGATTCCGGTGGGGCTTCGGTCACGCGTTGGTCGTGCTGGTCGTCGGGGGAGTGCTGGCCTGGACCGGCGTCTCCGTCCCGAGCGGCGCCGAGGCCTGGGCCGAGCTGGCCGTCGGCGTGATGCTCGTCGCGCTCGGGTTCTGGGCCATGCGAGCTTCCCGCCGCCTCCACGTGCACCGGCCGGAGGACCACCACGGGCATGCACACCTGCACGCCCACACCCCGGAACGCCATCCCCACTCCCACGATCACGCGGAGGCGGGATCGCGCCACGGACACGAAGTGTCACACCACGGACACCTTTCCACCTTGGTGGGGGCGGTCCACGGCCTGGCTGGAACCGCTCCTATCGTGGCGTTGATCCCGGTCACGCTGCTGCCCGGGATCTGGCCCGCGATCGGTTACCTGGCGGCCTTCGGGGCGGGGACGGTTCTCGCGATGGGCCTGTACGCCTTCCTGGCCGCCGCCGCGGCCCGTCGGGCTTCGTCCACCGTGCGAGTGGCTCGTGGCGTCGCGTTGGCCACCGGTGTGGCGAGTCTCGCCGTGGGCCTGTGGTGGATCATCGGCGCCGCCGGCGCCCTCACGCCTCTCGGCTATTGACGGGCCCGGAGCGGCCCGCCACAATACGGCCGCGTATGGCTCGATGGAGCCGGCGCCGTCACGAACAAGGCATGGTCACGAAGCAGAGGTTTGAGATGCGTCCCTCGATCATCCCCGTCCTTCTGGTCGCTGCGCTGCTCGCGGCCTTCTTCATCCTGACGATCATCTCCCTCGGCGTCAGCTGATCCTCCGCCGCGGAGGGCTGGCTACGCCGCTGGCTTCCGCTTCGCGTGCCACACGAGCAGCCCCACGAGGGCGGCGATCGTAAGGAGCGCCAACGCCTGCTCGGCGGCCGGGGGCAAGTCGGGAGGGAAGCCCCGGATCGGCACCCCGCCCCGTGCCACCACCCAGATCGCCAGCAGCACGCCGGTGAGGCCTCCACCGCCGACGAGGCCGGAGCCGAACAGCACCCCTTCCTCCCGCCGCCGTTCGGCTTCCTCGGGAGCCTGATTCCGGGTCAGCAGGTGCCGGGTCAGCCCGCCGACGAAGACCGCTGCCATCGTCGAGAGCGGAAGGTAGACGCCGACGGCGAAGGCGAGCACCGGGATCTTGAAGAGGCTGGCGACGAGCCCGATCCCGACTCCGATCAGGATGAGGGCCCAGGGAAGGCTCTGATCCAGCACCCCGTCGATCACCAGCTTCATGAGCACGGCCTGCGGAGCCGGAAGCTCGGCGCCGCCGAGGCCGCCCGGCACGCCCTGGTTGAGGAGGATCACGACGATGGCGACCACGCCGGCCGAAGTGATCACCCCCACCAGCTCGCCGATCTGCTGGAATCGGGGCGTGGCGCCCAGGAGGAAGCCGGTCTTCAGGTCCTGGGAGGTGTCTCCGGCTATCGATGAGGCGATGCACACGGCCGTGCCGACCATCAGCGCCGTCGCCTTGCCGGCCAGGTCCGTCCAGCCGAAGAGGAGGAAGATCGCGCTCGTTCCCAGCAGGGTGGCGATCGTCATCCCGGATGTCGGGTTCGAGGTCACGCCGACCAATCCCACGATTCGGGCGCTGACCGTCACGAAGAAGAAGGCGAAGACCGCGATGAGGATCGAGGCCACGAACCGGACCGGAATCGAGTCGATGTAGCCGAGAATCCCCGGCACGAGAGTGAGCACCGCGAGGATCCCGATCATCCAGAGCACGATGGTGCGAAAGGAGAGGTCCAGATCGGTTCTCTCGATGGCGGTGGTGACGCCCGTGGAGATATGCCGGACGCTGAGCCGGAAGGACTCGACCATCGTCGGGATCGACTTGATGAGCGTGATGATCCCGCCGGTCGCCACCGCTCCCGCACCGATGTAGCGCACGTAGCGGTGCCAGATCTCTCCCGGGGCCATGTCGCGGATGAGCATCTCGGTCTCGGGGTACAGCGGCTCTGTCATGCCCGCTCCCCAGAGGTTGATGAGGGGGATGATGATCAGCCACGAGAGCGCGGCCCCGGCGACCATAATGCTGGCGATACGGATGCCCAGGATGTAGCCCACACCGATCAGAGGAGGCGAGACGCTGATCGATAGCTGCGCCTTGAGCGGGAGGACGACCTGGAAGGTTCCGACCACGAACTTGAAGCCGTCGGTGATCAGCTTGAAGAGCATCCCCACGCCAAGGCCCCAGAACACGCCTCGCGCCTGGCTGCCTCCGCCCTCCGCCGCGACGAGGACCTCGGCGCACGCCAGTCCCTCGGGGTAGGGGAGTATCCCGTGCTCGCGCTTGATGAGGTAACGCCGGAGCGGGATCATCGCGAGCACGCCCAGCAGCCCGCCCGCCATCGTGAGCAGGGTGATCTGGGCCCATGCCGGGCTCATTCCCCAGATGAACAGGGCCGGGATCGTGAAGAGCACACCCGAGGCGACCGAGGAGCTCGCCGAGCCCACGGTCTGCGACATGTTGCTCTCGAGGATGCTGTGCCGCAGGCCGAAGGCGGTGAAGAGCCGAAACGCGACCACGGTGAGCACCGCCACCGGGATCGAGGTGCTGATCGTCAGCCCCGCCTTGAGGCCCAGGTAGGTGTTCGCCGCCCCGAACACCATGCCGAGGATCGCGCCCGCCACGACCGCCTTGATCGTGAACTCGGTCGGCGTCTCCCCGTAGGTGAGCGGGACGTACTCCTCGCCCTCCTTCAGCTCGTAGGCGGTGGGAGGGAGCTTTCGGGGCTCTCTTGCTCCTCCCGCTCCTCCTTCAGACGTGCCGGCCGCGGAGTCCATGCTTACCTACCCACCGGCTGCCCAGCCGAGCTGGAAGGTCATGGTCAGGTCGTTGTGCTGGGGATCCTCCGAGGGAGCCGGGTTGTTGTACTCGTGGAGGATGGTCCACTTGAAGGTGAGGCCCTCGACGAGCCCGATCCCGATGTCCAGCGAGTTGAGCAGCTCGAATTCGCTGAAGTTCTGAAGAGATGGGTCGTAGGAGATGCGAAGGCGGAACACCACCGGGCCGGCTCGCTGTCTGAACTGGCTGGAGAAGTCCAGGATCGGCGTGTTCCTTTTGCTCGGATCGATCGTCGTCAGATTGTCGAATCGGCCGCCCGCTCCCAATGAGGCCAGCAGGTTCGTGTTGTCGTTCTGGACGAACTGGTAACCGAGCCCCGCGGAGTAGACCTGGCGGAACTGCAGGTCCTTCTTCGGATC
>JAUWDL010000236.1 GCA_030608825.1 Gemmatimonadales bacterium | reverse complement strand
TGGTCTTCCTCTGCGAGGGCCAAAAGTGCTCGGCCCCAGGGCGGGATACCAGTGTACCGTCTCAGAAGTCACACTGTCATTCGGGGGCCGATTCATTCCGCTCGGCGGCGTTGCTTCTCCTCGACGTAGCGTTGCTATGCCTCGTCGTCGCGCCTTGCCGAATCGGACGACTGGGCCCCCTCGGTGCCTACCGTACTTCTGAGACGGTACACTAGGGTGTCGGGAAGGTGGTTGGAGCGATTTCCGGCATCAGAGTCCTGGAGGTGAGGCGCGTTGGAAGATGGCTCGATCCCGAATGAGAGTCTCGGCGTGACCGCAGGGGCCCAACCGATCGAGGTTCTCGTTCGGTTCAGCGGAGAGCTGAGCACGAAGGCGAAGCGCACTCGGACTCGATTCGAGGCGCGCCTCGCCAAGAACATCCTGGACGCCTGTCGCTCGCACGGGCTCCACTGTCGAGTGAAGCGCGGCTGGAGCCGCCTGCACGTCTTCTCGCCCGATCGCGGGATCCTCGATCTGTTGAGGCGCGTCTTCGGCATCAGCTCCTTTTCCCTCGTCGAGGGACGCTGCGAGGCCTCGCTGGACGAGATCGTGGATCTCGGCCAGCGCCTGCATGCCGATGCCGTCAGGGGACGGCGATACGCCGTACGAGCACGCCGCAGCGGCCAGCACGACTTCAGCTCGTACGATGTCCAGCGCGAGCTGGGCTCGGCGCTCAACCCGGGCGCGACCGTGGATCTCTCGAACCCCGAGGTTGAGGTTCGCGTCGAGGTGCGGGACCGAGAGGCCTACTTCGTGGGAAGGCCCATTCGCGGCGCGGCGGGACTCCCGCTGGGGGTGCAGGGGAAGGCCGTCGTGCTGATCTCCGGCGGGTTCGATTCGGCTGTGGCAGCCTGGATGGTCCTCAGGCGCGGCGTCGAGGCCGAGTACCTGTTCTGCAATCTGGGTGGAGCGGCGTACAAGAGGCTCACCATCGAGGTCGTGAAGGTCCTGGCGGACGCGTGGAGCTACGGCACGCACCCGAAGCTTCACGTCGTCGACTTCGCGTCCGTGATGGCAGAGTTTCAGCGAACCGTCAAGCCATCCTATTGGCAGGTGACGCTCAAGCGGATGATGGTCCTGGCCGCCGCCGAGGTGGCCGCGGAGGTGAGCGCCGACGCGATCGTCACGGGGGAGTCGATCGGGCAGGTGTCCTCGCAGACGCTCGCGAACCTGAGGGCGATCGATGCGGTTGCGCCGCTCCCCGTGCTCCGCCCCCTGCTCGGCTTCGACAAGGAGGAGATAATCGATCGAGCGAGGCTGCTCGGTACGTACGAGCTGTCGGCCAGGGTGAGGGAATACTGCGCCATCGTTCCGGACCGGCCCGTCACGGCGGCGCGCCCGGAGAGGGTGGCTGCCCTGGAGGGGAGCATCGACCCGGCCGTCCTGGCAAAGGCCGTCGCCGATCGGCAGATGCTCCGACTTCGAGGCCTGGACACCGCGGAGCTTATCGGCTCGCACCTGTTCGTGAGCGAGATCCCCGCCGACGCGATCGTGATCGATTCCCGCGATGCCGAGGCCTTCCTGGCCTGGCACTGGCCGGGGGCCGAGCACCGGGAGTACGATGAGTTGACGCGGGAGTTCGCGGGATTGGCCCGCGATCGCACCTACGTGCTCTATTGCTCCGAAGGGATCCTCACCGCCCACCTCGCCGAGCGCATGCAGTCCAAAGGGTACGAAGCCTACAGCTTTCGAGGGGGCGTACGGAGCCTGCGGCGTCACGCGGAGTCCGTCGTCGCGACGTCGGCCGATGAGCCGCGCTGATACGGAGGCGTCGGCGGGCTGGTGGCCGGGTGCTTTGACACTCTCGGCCGAGGGTGTCAGAATGCGGCGCCATGGCTGACACCGAACAGACCAAGATCAGAGAGCGCTTGCTCGCCGAGACGCTGCAGGGCGAGATTCCGACCCACGTGGCCGTCATCATGGATGGCAACGGCCGCTGGGCCGAGGCGCGTGGGTTTCCCCGCTGGGAGGGTCACCGCCAGGGAGCCAAGGCCGTTCGCGAGGCCGTGATTGCCTGTCTCGAGCTGGGCGTGCGCCACCTGACGCTGTACGCCTTCTCGAACGAGAACTGGCTTCGGCCTTCCTCCGAGATCACCGCCCTCATGGATCTGCTCGTCGAGTACGCGAACAGCGAGGAGAGTGAGCTCAGGGAGCGTGGCGTTCGCGTGAACGTGTTCGGCGATCTCGCGCGGCTGTGGCCTGAGGCGCGTGAGGCGCTCGGGCGCTTGGGGACGGCGACACGGTCGGGATCCGCGCTCTCGCTCAACCTGGCTCTCAGCTACGGGTCGCGTGCGGAGATCGCGCGCGTAGCGCGTCGTCTGGTGGCCGCGGCGCTGGCCGGCCAGCTCAAGCCCGAAGAGGTGGATGAGGAGCGCTTCGAGCTGGAGCTCTACACGGCCGGGTGGCCCGATCCGGACCTTCTGATCCGCACGTCCGGAGAGCAACGCCTCTCGAACTTCCTCCTCTGGCAGATCGCCTACGCCGAGCTCCTCGTCACGCCCGTTCTATGGCCGGACTTCGATCGCGCTCATTTCTTCGAGGCGATCTTGGAGTATCAGCGGCGCGAGCGCCGATACGGCCGCGTAGAGGTTTGAGCCCCCACTCCGGGAGCGCTGGCCACGCCTCCCGCTGGACCCTCCAGGCGTTGGGCGGGGAGGCTCGCACGTGAAGAATCTGCGTCGCCGGCTCGTCGTGGCCGCGGTAGGCATTCCGGCTTCCATCATCGTGGTTTATGCCGGCGGCATCTTCCTCGCGCTCGGCGTGGGCTTCCTCGGGGCGGTCGGCTACTGGGAGTACGCGACGATGATGCGCGAGATCGGACACCGGCCTCTGATGGGCGTCGGCGTTCTTACCGCCGTCGCTCTCCCGCTCGCCGTGCTGGGCCTGGGATTCCCGTTGGCATGGGTGGCGGCCGTGGTCGCCCTCGCGATCGGCGCTGCCGTCGCCACCTTCCGTCTGCCGCCCCCCGAACGTCCCCTCTCCAATGCCGCGGTGACGGTTTTCGGAGCTCTGTACCTCGGCGGCCTCTTGAGCTTCGGCATTCCTCTCCGTGAGTGGTTTCTCCCCGATCCGGTCGAGGGTACGCTACTTTTTTTCTATCCGGTCGTCGTCACCTGGTCTACCGACACCGGTGCGTACACCGGCGGTAAGTTGTTCGGACGCCGGCAGATGTCTCCCACCATCAGCCCCAACAAGACGGTCGAGGGAGGGCTCGTCGGCATCCTGACGGGGGCCGTCGCGGCCGTCCTGTACGGTCTTTGGGTGCTCCCGTCGGCCGGAAGCGTCGCCCAGTCCGTGCTCTTCGGCCTTCTCATCGCGATACTCGCGATCGTCGGGGATCTCGTGGAATCCGCCCTGAAGCGGGAGTGCGGCCAGAAGGACTCGTCGGCGCTGCTGCCGGGACACGGGGGCTTTCTCGATCGGCTCGATTCGCTTCTCTGGACCATTCCCGGGGCTTTCTTCTTCTTCACTGCGGTGGGTCTTTGAAGAGGCCCGTGGGGCGACGTGGGGCGGGCGTCCCCCGGGCACCGATCCTGCAATCAGTCTCGCCCGCTCGGGCGCGAACTTCGGCCGCCGCCTGTGACCGGGTGGACCCTTCACCGGAACCGCAAACC
>JAUWDL010000020.1 GCA_030608825.1 Gemmatimonadales bacterium | reverse complement strand
GAGCGTCTGACGGAATTGGCTTCGGTGCAGCGCGTCATCCGCGACGGTGTGGGATCCGGCCCGAGGCTCTGCGAGGATCATCTCCTATGAGGCCGGTGAGGCCCGTGAAACCCGTGACGCCCGCGAGGCCGGTCGTGCTCGTGAAGCTCGGCGGGAGCCTGATCACACGGAAGGACCGACCCGACACACCGCGTCCCGAGGTGATCGACCGGCTGGCTCGAGAGATCGCGGAAGCCTGGCCTGGTTTGGAGGCCGGTTTGGTGGTCGGGCACGGCAGCGGCTCCTTCGGTCACGCGGCCGCGCACGATTTCGGCCTGCTGGGGGATGGTGCCTCCGGCGGGGCGCGGCACGGCTCGAGCGAGAGCATCGCGCAGATCGTTCGCGGCGCGCCCCTCGTCCAGCGGAAGGCGGCCGAGCTGCATGCGCTCGTGATGGCCGCGCTTCGGGAGGCGGGGTTGCCCGCCTTCTCGATCGCGCCGAGCAGCGCAGCGACCGCCTCCGAGGCTCGCATCCTCTCCTTCCAGGCCGAGCCCTTCGCCATCGCCCTGTCTGGATCGCTCCTTCCGGTGACGTACGGAGACGTCGTCATGGACCGGGAGTGGGGCGCATCCATCCTCTCGACCGAGACCGTCCTCGCCGGACTGGCCGAGTCGCTGCCCGATCACGGCTGGGCCGTCGAGCGCGCGATCTGGCTCGGCGAGACCGACGGCATCTACGATGCGGAGGGGGTTACGGTGAGCCGGGTGTCCGCCCTGGGCGACCCGCTCAGGGACGCCGTCGGCGGCTCGGCGGCGACCGACGTGACCGGAGGCATGGCTCACCGCCTGGACACGGCCCTCGCCCTGGCCGGGCGGGGCGTTCGCTCCTGGATCGGAGATGGGACCCGGGAAGGGACACTGGCCAAGGCCCTGATGGGGGAAGAGGTCGGCGGAACGGTCGTACCCGCCGTAGCCTGATCGTGGCGTGAGCGGCTCTGCCGGTTCTCGAGACGGCCGCCGGGCCGGCGTAGACGGCCTTCTCGCCTCATGGACGAGGATGGTCGGCCGCGTTCCGGCGCTCGTCGTGCTTCTCTCCACTGCCGCCGCCGCGGGCTCCGCCTACCTGGTCACCCAGCGGTTGGGCATCGACACGAACACGGTGGATATGCTCTCCGCCGATCTTCCGTGGCGAGTCGAGAACGAACGCCACAAGCGTCTCTTCCCCCACTACGCCGACAACATCGTCGTGGTTATCCGAGGCGCTACCGCGGATCTGGCAGCCGACGCGCAACGTAGGCTGGGGGCCCGTCTTCGGGCCGAGCCGGATCTCTTCCGGGAGGTCCACCTCACGGGCGGTGGGCAGTTCTTCGAGCGGAATGCCCTCCTGTATGCCGACCTGGAGGAACTCCAGGACCTCGCGGACGGCCTGGAGAAAGCCGAGCCCTGGCTACCCGGCCTGGAGCGCGATCCCGAACTGGGCCGCTTCCTGGCCGTTCTGGACAGCATGCTGGTCGCGGGGGGCTCGGGGCGCGCCGTCGAGCTGCTGGGTGCCGTCGGCGGGGCGTTCGAGAGCTCGATGGTCGACCGAGTGCAGCCGCTCCCCTGGCGGGACCTGATGAGCGGCCATCAGACCTCGCCGGAGGAGCTTCGGCGGTACATGGAGATCCTGCCGCGCCTGGACTTCGAGCTCCTCTTTCCCGGCGAGCCGGCGCTCACGCGGATACGGACCCTGGCGGACAGCCTCGGGCTGACGGCGAAAGATGGCGTGGGCGTGCGCCTCACCGGTTTCGTCCCGATGTCCGAGGAGGAGCTGCGCAGCGCCGCCGGCGGCATGAAGACGGCCGGTGCGCTGGCGCTGATCATGGTCGGCCTGATCCTGTACGCGGGTTTGCGCTCCGCCCGGCTCATCGCGGCCGCGCTGATCACGCTACTGGTCGGGCTGTTGCTGACGGCGGCCTTCGCCGCGCTCGCCGTCGGCCACTTGAACCTGATCAGCATGGCGTTCGCGGTCCTGTACATCGGCCTCGGCATCGACTACGCGATCCACTACAGCCTGAGGTATCGGGAGCTACGAACGCGTGGGGCGGCGAACCAGGACGCCCTGCAGCAGACGGCAGGGGATGTGGGGACATCGCTCCTCATCAGCGCGGTGACGACGGCCGCCTGCTTCTTCGCGTTCGTCCCGACGGACTTCGAGGGCGTATCGGAGCTCGGCCTGATCGGCGGGGCGGGCATGTTGATCAGCTTCGCGACCACGATCACGCTGCTTCCGGCTTTGTTCAGCCTGGTCCCCTTCCGACCGGCGCCCGGCGAAGCGCCTCTCGTCGGCGGCGTCCTGCCGCGAGGGCTCGCGCGTGGGGTGACGAGGCATCGCCGGGCGGTGCTCTTCGGCGCGGCCGTCGTGGCCCTCGCTTCCGTGGCTCTTCTGCCGCGCGCCCGCTTCGACCTGGATCCGCTCGCTCTACGGGATCCGGAAGGCGAGTCCACAGCGACCTTCCTCGAGCTTCTCCGCGACAGCACCGCCAAGCCCATGACGGTCTCTGTTCTCGCGTCTGATCGCGAAGAAGCGGAGGAGATCGCCGATGGGTTGGAGCGGCTGGAGAGCGTCGAGGCGGTGATCTCGCTCGAGGACTTCGTGCCCGGGGAGCAGGAGGCGAAGCTCGCCGTCATCGAGCGAATCGCCCGAATCGTAGGCCCCGCCCTGGAGACGGCGGACGTCCCCGAAGCGGGGGATCTCCCGGAGGCGGCCGACGTCCCGGTGGAGTCTGATCCGCCCGCGACGGGGCCGTCGGAGCGCATGGCGGACGTGGAGCGCTTTCGGCGGAGCATCCGCGGGCTGGAGCTCGAGCCGGACGAAGTCGATCTCGGTCGTTTCGTCACCTTCCAGATCCGCAGCTGGCAACGGCGGATGGACGATCTGCCGCCGCGACGCCAGGAGCGGGCTCTCGAGCGTGTCGAGGAGAGCCTGGTCGGAGGCCTGGGCCGAAGCCTGGCCGACCTGCGCACCTCGCTGGCCGCGCGGTCGATCTCCGAGGAGGATCTGCCCGAGGAGCTGGTGCGAAGGTGGGTCGCCGCGGACGGTACCCGGCGGGTGGAGGTCATCCCGCGGGCCGATCTGGGCGACGAGGAGGCGCTTCGGACGTTCGTGGCGGAGGTGCGCACGATCGCGCCCCGCGCGACCGGCGAGCCGGTCATCAACGTCTCGGCCGGCGAGGCGGTCGTGGCGGCCTTTCGGCGAGCCTTGATCGGCGCCGCGATCGCGACGCTCCTGCTCCTGCTGCTGGCCCTGCGAAGCGTGCCGGACGCGTCACTCGTCGTGATCCCCCTGCTGCTGGCGGGCGCGATGACGGGCGCGGCGACCGTGGTCCTCGGCCTCCCCTTCAACTACGCGAACGTGATCGCGCTTCCCCTCCTTCTGGGCGTCGGCGTGGACAACGGGATTCACATGGTCCACCGGCGCCGCGCGGGCACGGCGCCGGACCGCGATCTCCTGGAGACCAGCACGGCCCGTGCGGTGTTGTACGCATCTCTCACGACGATCTTCAGCTTCGGCAACCTGGCCTTCTCGAGCCATCCCGGAACGGCCAGCATGGGCAGCCTTCTGACCATCGGCATGCTGGCGGTTCTCATCTGCACCCTGGTGGTTCTGCCGGCGCTCGAGGCGCCGCGACGGGCGTCGCGGAAGCCGGCGGTCTCACCGGAGGACGCCCGGATCGGAGAGCCGGTCGGGGTTTGACGGGGCGGCAGGCGGTCGGCTAAACTCGGCGGATGGCCCGGATAGGCTGATACCGCCTTTCCGACCGCAAACCGCTCGAGAACAGGAGCCCATGGCCGACCTGGATCTCTTGCTGGAGAAGACCAGCCGGACCTTCGCGCTCTCCATACCGCTGCTCCCGGAGCCGACGCGCCGAGAGGTGATGCTGGCGTACCTCCTGTTTCGGATCGCGGACACCTTCGAGGACTCTTCGTCCTGGCCGCGAGAGAGCCGGATCGAGGCGCTCGAGCAGTTCTGCGGGCTCCTGCAACGCGCCGATGCGCCGCCGGACCCGGGGCTCACGACGAATTGGACCGCCGAGGCGAGGCGGCTCGCAGACTATTGGGCGGCGGAGACGCCGGTATCGGACGACGGCTATCGCGAGCTGTTGGAGGACACGCCCCACGTCCTGGACGAATACGCCGGACTGAACCCCGAGGCCCGGACGTTGGTGTGCCGGCACACGGTGCGGACGGCGCTCGGCATGGCCGGTTTCGTGGCTGACACCGACGATGAAGGCCGGTTGCAGCTCCAGAGCCTCCAGGACCTGCGGGACTACTGCTACGTCGTGGCCGGGATCGTCGGGGAGATGCTGACCGAGCTCTTTCTGCTTGGGCGGCCTTCCCTCGCCGAAACAGGTCCCTTCCTGCGGGAGCGCTCGCGGGCGTTCGGGGAGGGCCTGCAGCTGGTCAACATCCTGAAGGACTCGGCCACCGACATCCGGGAGGGGAGGGCCTACATCCCGGCCGGCGTGGATCGATCGGAGGTCTTCTCGGTCGCGCGCCGTGATCTGGAAACGGCGTCGGAGTACACGCTGGCCCTGCAGGGCGCCGGCGTGGAGGAGGGGCTCGTCGCCTTCAACGCCCTTCCGGTGCGGTTGGCGTGGGCGACCCTGGATCGAGTCGAGCGAGAAGGGCCCGGGGCCAAGATCTCTCGCGAGGAGGTTTGGGAGATCGTCGCCGACCTTCACCAATCGCTGGAATCGAATCGGCCGGCGGTTGTTCCCCCCGTGAGCCACGCCACGCGCTGATTCGACGCGCTGCGGCCCGGAGGCCTGCCGAACTCTGTAAGTACGCTAGAAGACGGTCAGCTCGCGGGTCCGCACCAGGACTTCGAACGTCCCGCTCTCGATCATCCGTTCCAGCTCCTGGATCCTGGGGCCGATCATCTGCTCGAGCGCGTCGCGCTCGGGCTCCGGCGTGCTCGCGATCTCCTCCTGCATCCGGCGGAGTCTCGCCAGCGTCTCCTGGAGATCGGCATCCGTCATGCCGGGAGGCGTCCCGGTGGCCGTCATCCGCATCTCGAAGGGATGCAGCCAGCCCTCGACGTCCCTCCAGTCACGAAGCGAGATCTCGAAGGTGAACGGGCTCGAGGCGTCGTTCGCCGCGAGCACTCCGTCCATCTCCACCTTCCGGAGCAGGTAGCTGTCCGAGTCGATGTAGAAGACTCCCGTCTCCGGCTCGAAATCCTCGCTCTCGCCGGCGCCCACCTCCGCGCTCAGATCCAGGCCGCTGAAGTCGTCGACGCGCAGCACGTAGGTCTCGTGGCCGTCCACCGCCGCGACTCCGTCCAACCGCGCACGCTCCGCGAGAGTCGGATACGCGCCGTAGAAGTTGCCCCACGGGGCGATCTCCCCGCTCTTTGCCGTCGTCAACACGAACGCCGGGCGGCCTTCCACCGTCTCCTTCGAGAACTCGAGCTTCGTCTCGTAGCCCATCGACTCTTGAACGACGGCATATCCGGATATCGCCGCGGCACGCTCCTCGTATCTCTCGAGAGCATTCCCGATGACCTCTGCTGCGTCCTGGGCCCGAGCCGGAACGGGGGCGGACAGCACGAGCGCCCCCAGACCCAGGCTCCACCCGAGTCGCGCCCGATTCGGTGGTCTCATGGCATCACTCCTTCGACGGGTTTTACGGGAGAGGCCAGGTCGGGTTCCGGTGGTCCAGAGATGACCGTCTCTTTAGCTTTACGGCTTCGTGTCCGAGAGGCATCGGGCCGCAGGCCGGATCTCCGAAGCAGCCACAGACGACGAGAAGTGAATGATCACACCGGTCGAACAGGTGGAGAGACGGGTCGAGCCGGATGAGTGGTTCGGGCTGACGCCCGAGGACCTGCTCTCCATGTATCGCACGATGTATACATCTCGCTGCATCGACGATCGCGAGATGGCGATGAAGCGGCAGCAGAAGATCTTCTTCCAGATAAGCGGCGCGGGTCACGAGGCGGTGCTGACCGCCGCGGGGAAGGCGACGCGGCCCGGCTACGATTGGTTCTTCACCTACTACCGGGACCGCGCTCTCTGCCTCGAGCTCGGAGTCACGCCCTACGAGATGCTGCTGCAAGCCGTCGCCGCCGCGGATGATCCGGCTAGCGGCGGTCGCCAGATGCCCTCCCACTTCGGCCATATCAAGTACAACATCCCCTCCGCCTCGAGTCCGACCGGCACCCAGTTCCTACAGGCCGTGGGCTGCGCCGAGGCAGGCGTGAAGGCCGCCCGGCTCGGTCTCGAGGAGCTCGTGCGGTTCGAGGACGATGAGGTGGCCGTCGTCTGCACGGGCGATGGTACGACCTCGGAGGGCGAGTTCTGGGAATCCCTCAACACCGCCTCGAACCTGAAGCTCCCCGTCGTCTACCTGGTCGAGGACAACGGCTACGCGATCTCGGTCCCGGTGGAGGTGAACACCGCGGGCGCGAGCATCTCCCGGCTCGTCTCCGGTTTCCCGGATCTGTTGATTCGAGAGGTGGATGGCACCGACCCAATCGCCAGCTACGGCGTGATGACGGAGGCGGTGGCCTACTGTCGCGAGCGGCGCGGGCCGGCGCTCGTGCACGCCCAGGTCGTCCGGCCCTACAGCCATTCGATGTCTGACGACGAGAGGATGTACAAGCCGGAGGAAGAGCGGGAGGAAGAGAAGGGGCGCGACCCGATCAGCAACTTCGGGCTCCGCCTCGTCCGGGAAGGCATCGCCACCGAGGAGGAGCTCGCCACGTTGCGCGAGACGGTGAAGGAGGAGGTGAAGGAGGCTGCCGACCTGGCTGCGGAACAGCCGCAGCCAGATCCCGACACGGTGTACCGGCACATCTACTCGTCGAGCGTCGACGCGACGTCCGACGACTTCGAGACGGAGCCCCACTTCGAGGGGGATCCCAAGACGACCGTGGACCTGCTGAACGCCTGCCTGCGCGATGAGATGGGGCGTGATCCGCGGATCGTGGTCTTCGGCCAGGACGTGGCCGACGTCAGCAAGGAGAGCTTCCTGGAGGAGCTGAAGGGCAAGGGTGGGGTGTTCAAGGTGACGGCCAACCTCCAGCGGCTATTCGGCGCCGAGCGTGTCTACAATTCGCCGCTCGCCGAGGCGAACATCGTCGGCCGCGCCGTCGGGATGGCGCTGCGGGGGATGAAGCCGGTCGTGGAGATCCAGTTCTTCGACTACATCTGGCCGGCCTATCACCAGCTTCGGAACGAGCTGGCGACCTACCGCTGGCGCTCCAACGGGGCGTTCAGCTGTCCGGTGGTCGTTCGAACGACGTACGGCGGCTATCTGGCCGGCGGCGCGATGTACCACTCCCAGACGGGCGCGTCGCTCTTCACGCACACGCCGGGAATGCACGTGATCTGCCCCTCGAACGCGCTCGATGCCAACGGACTGCTCCGGACGGCGATCAGATGCGAGGATCCCGTCCTCTTCCTCGAGCACAAGCACCTCTACCGGCAGCCCTACGCCAAGTCCGCGTATCCGGGGCCGGACTTCATGATCCCGTTCGGTCGGGCCAACGTCGTTCGCCCTGGGACCGACCTCACCCTCGTCACCTACGGGGCGCTCGTGGAGCGCTCGCGGAAGGCAGTGCGCCAGCTGGAAAAGGAGGGACGGCCGGTGGATGTGGAGATCATCGATCTTCGCACCCTGAACCCGCTCGACATGGCCACGGTCTCGGAGTCCGTGCAGCGGACGAACAAGGTGATCGTGGCCTACGAGGACGCGAAGTCCTTCGGCTTCGGCGCCGAGATTTCGGCCCGGATCGCCGATGAAGTCTTCGAGTGGCTGGACGGGCCGGTGCGCAGGATCGCGTCGATGGACGTCTTCGTCGGCTACGCGCCCCGGCTGGAGGACGCCATCCTTCCCCAGGTGGAGGATATCGCCGAGGGGATCGCGGAGCTGGCGGCGTACTGAGCGAGCGGCCGTAGCCGGCCGCCCACGCGCGTCAACCGCAGGTCCCGGTCGGATCGATCCGGTCTCGGCGCTCCCGCCACCAACGGAGGTCGCCGACCAGTTCGGCTCGACTGACCCCCGGGCCACACCGCTCCAGATGCTCTCCGAAGGCGTCGAAGTGCGGCAGGGCGTTTCGGCTATCGATCCACTCGGACTTGAGGCCGTGCTCTCTTCCCCAAGTGATCAGCTCGGCCAGCGACCGGTCGCTGTAGACGTGACACATGCGATCGCCTCGGCGCACGCCCAGGCGGGGCAGGTCTCGCGGGGCTGAGTGATAGTGGTATTTGATCACGGCCGGGCGAATCTCCGCCGCTCCCCGCCGCGCCACAAGCCACCCGGTGTTGCCGGGCGGTGACCCAAGGAGAAGATTCCGGGCTCCGCTGGCGGTGAATACTCCGAGAGGTCACGGCATGAAGACGATGAATCGCAGAGAGCTGATCGGGCGCGCGATGCCCGGCACCGACACGGGCGCCGATACCGGCGTCGGCGCCGAAGCATCGAACCGTCCGGCATCGCCTACCGGTCTGACGGAAGGGGAGGCGAAGGAGCTCGCCGACCGGATCCTGGCCCTGAGCGGCGCCGACGAGACGGAGGTGCGACTCCGGAGCGGTCGGCGGTCCAACACCCGCTACGCCGTCAACCGGGTCACGACGGCGGGAGGTGCGGAGGATGTGACCGCGCTCATCACGGCCCGCTTCGGCAAGCGCGCCGGGAGCGTGACGACGAACAATCTGGACGATGAATCGCTGAATATGGCGGTCGAGAACGCGCAGGAGCTGGCCCGCCTGGCCCCGGAGAACGACGAACGCATGGCGCTGCTGGGCCCGCAGACCTACGCGGAGACGCAGGGCTACTTCGAGTCGACCGCCGAGCTGCACGCCGAGAGGCGCGCGGAGGTCGCGGCTTCGGCGATCGGGGCGGCGAGCGAAACGGCCGGCCTCGCCGCCGCCGGGTTCCTCGAGCGCTCGGCCGGATCCACGGCGCTCGCCAACTCGGCCGGCCTTTTCGCCTTCCACGCCTCGACCGACTTCGACTATTCCGTCACGGTTCGAACGGCGGATGGCACCGGCTCCGGCTGGGCCGGCACCGGTGGGCGCGATTGGGCCGACGTCGACTTCGAGGCGATCCACCGACGCGCGATCGAGAAGGCGGTTCGCTCGCGCGACCCTCAGCCGCTCGAGCCCGGCACGTACCCCGTCGTGCTGGAGCCGCGGGCCGTCTCCGACCTCATCGGGCTCCTCGCCTTTTCGCTGAGCGCGCGCACGGCGGACGAGGGACGGAGCGCCTTCTCGGCCAAGGGCGGCGGCACGAAGATCGGCGAGCAGATCGTCGATCCCAGGGTCACGCTTCTGAGCGACCCCGCCGAGATGGGCGCCGCGCCGTTCGTCGGTGGGGGCGGATTCGGCTTCGGCGGCGGCTTTGGCGGCGGCTTCACCTCGGACGATTCAGGCCTACCGCTCGGCCGTCAGGCTTGGGTTGAAGATGGGGTCCTGAAGAACCTCTTCCAGTCTCGGTACTGGGCGAAGAAGCAGGGCATGAAGCCCGTCGGCTTTCCCAGCACGCTCATCATGCAGGGTGCAGATCAATCGCTCGAGGATCTGATCGCCTCCACCGAGCGAGCCGTCCTCGTCACACGCCTCTGGTACATCCGAGCCATCGATCCGCGGACGGTCTCTTACACGGGCCTCACGAGGGATGGCAACTTCATGATCGAGGACGGCCGTATCTCTCATCCCGTCACCAACTTCCGCTGGAACGACTCTCCGCTAGCGGTGCTGAGCCACTTGGAGGCAATGAGTCGGCCCGAGCTGATCTCGGCCACCCGGAAGGTCCCCGCGATCCGCTCCAGCGAGTTCACCTTCAGCAGCGTTTCGGAGGCGGTCTGATGCAACGGCGTGATTTCGTAAAGAGCTCGGCGATGGCGGCGGGGGCGATCGCGCTCGCCAAGCCTTCCATGAGCGGCGCCGCCGGGCACGGCGTGCCGACGGCCAAGACGGTTCCCACACCGGAGTCTCCGGCCGTAGATCCGGCGACTCGGGATCTCCTGATGGAAGCGCTCGACGCGGCGACCTCGGCGGGCGCCCAGTACGCGGACGCCCGCGTCGGCCTCTACCAGAACCAGCGCGTCGGGACGCGAGAGGACAAGGTCACGAACGTGAGCGAGACGAGCTCGCTCGGGATCGGCGTCCGGGCGCTCGTGAGCGGCAGCTGGGGCTTCGCCGGCGCGAACGACCTGACCCGTGAGGCGGCAGCTCGGGCGGGCCGCGAGGCGGCCGCCACCGGTGC
>JAUWDL010000338.1 GCA_030608825.1 Gemmatimonadales bacterium | reverse complement strand
AGTAGGCCACGTAGTTCTTCATGGCTGCCTCCTCGGCGTCTCGGAGTCCGATCAACCGGTCGGCGTCGGGCCACGCGACCGGCATGCTTCAGGTTACGAAGTTCGGCAGGAATCGCCTAGGGGGAAATCTTCTCGCTCGCGGGTGGGAGATCGCCTGACAGACGAATGACCGGGTCGGATCGCGGTCAGGCCTGGCGGGACCGCCGCTCGAAGGCGCTCTCATACACCTCCAGGTACCGTTCCACCGATCGGTTCCAGCTGAAATCCCGCGCCATGGCGTCTCGCATGTGGCGCCGCCACGCCTCCGAGTCGTCGAACAAGCCGAACGCCCTCTTGAGCCCCCGCTCGAGAGCTATCGGCTCGAAAGCGTCGAACAGAAAGCCGGTCACCTGATCCTCGATCGTGTCCGCCAACCCACCCACCCTCCGGGCCACCGGCAACGTCCCGTAACGCAGCGCCCGCATCTGTGTCAGGCCACACGGCTCGTAGAGCGACGGCATGAGCAGCACATCGGCGCCGGCCAGCAGCTGCCGCTCGCGTGCGTGCGTGAAGTCGAAGTACGCCGCGATCCGATTCGGAGCCCTGGCCACCAACGCCCCCAACGCTTCCTCGTAACGGGTCTCCCCCGAGCCGAGGAAGAGGTACTGGGCATCGGTGGCGCCGAGCAAGTTCGCCGTCAGGACGAGGTCCAGCCCCTTCTGCTGCACCATGCGCGCCACCATGGCCACGAGCGGGATCCGGGGATCGACCTCGAACCCACAGGCCTGCTGCAGCCAGGCCTTGCATTCGGCCTTGCCCGAGAGATCATCCCGTTCGTAGTTCGCCTCGATGTCGGGGTCGGTGCTCGGATCCCATATCTGGTCGTCGATGCCGTTCACGATGCCGACGAACCGGTCCTGGAGAGCGATGAACGTGTCGTCGAGACCAAAGCCGCCCGCTCTCGTGCGGAGCTCGTGGGCATGTCCGGAACTGACCGTCGTGGCCATGTCCGAGAAGACGAGCCCCCCTTTCAGGATGTTGACCTGGCCGTACCATTCCATCCGATCGAGGTGGAACAGGTCATCGGGCAGGCCGACATCTGCCAGAACATCGAACGGGACGTGGCCCTGATAACCGGCGTTGTGGACCGTGAGGACGGTCGGGATGGCGTCGTAGTAGCTCTGGCCGGACAAGAGTGTTCTCAGGTAGACTGGCGCCCACGCCGTGTGCCAATCGTGGGCATGCAGCAGCACGGGACCCGAGGCGATCTCCGGAAGCGCCTGGAGAGCCGCGAGACAGAAGAGCGCGAAGCGGCGGTGGTTGTCCGCGAAGTCGCCGCCTGCATCCCCGTAGATGCCGGCCCGGTCGAAGTACTCTTCGTTCTCGATGAAGAAGGTGCGCGAGCGGCCGCCGGTGAACCTGTCGGGCTCGAGATCGGGCTGGTAGAGCCGTGCCTCCTCGACGCGGCCCGCGATCGAGACGGTGAACGGCTCTCCACAGGGAGACACGTTCGGAAAACGCTCGGTGACGGCGCGGTAGAGCGGCAGAAGGGTTATGCTCGGAATGCCGGCTTCGCCCTGGTAGTGCGCCATCCCGCGAGCGGCATCGGCCAACCCGCCGGTTTGGGCGAACGGCCAGTATTCGGCGACGAGGTGAACCACGGTATATGAGGTCATGAACGCGTTTCCGGACAGGTTGTGGGCAGCGTGAACAGCGAACCTAATCCGCATCTCCCCCCTGGCCAACGACTGGCGGAATTGCTCGACGGCCGCTGCCGCGCACCCTTCGAGATCCTGGGTATCCACAGCCTGGGGAAGAGCGACGAGAGCGGTGTCGTGCTCCGGGCGTTTCTGCCGTGGGCCTCCGAGGCAAGCGTCCTGCGCGATGGCCGTCGAGTCCCTCTGGAGCGCACGCACCCGGCCGGCCTGTTCGAGGCGGCCTTTCCGGAAGACTCCGGGCCGTTTCCCTACCGGATCGAGGCGGTCACCGAGGCTGGAAGGGCCGTCCAGCGTGACGATCCCTACCGATTCTCACCGGTCCTGGATCCGGACCGTGTCTCCCGCCTCCTGCGCGGTGACGATCAGCGGATCTTCGAATACCTCGGCGCCCATCTGATGGAGCACGAAGAGGTGCCCGGCACCTGCTTCGCCGTTTGGGCGCCGAACGCACACAACGTCAACCTCATCGGCGATTTCAACGCATGGGACGGCCGATGCCATCCGATGCGGCGCCGGGGAACCAGCGGCGTGTGGGAGCTATTCCTCCCCGGCGTCGAGGAAGGAGCGCTCTACAAGTACGAGATCCGCACAACGGACGGCCAACGACTCGAGAAGGCCGACCCCGTCGGCTTCGCCATGGAGCTTCGGCCGGCCACGGCGTCCGAGGTCGCCGATCTCGACCGCTACGAATGGGGCGACGGTGACTGGCTCCGCCAGCGAGCGGAGCGGCAGGGGCCGGAGGCGCCGATCTCGATCTACGAGGTGCACCTCGGGTCGTGGCGAAGGCGACCGGACCGTGACCCCTCCACCGATGATCAAGGGTGGCTCGGCTATCGTGAGCTGGCGGAGGAGCTGCTCCCCTACGTCAAGGAGATGGGCTATACCCACATCGAGTTGCTGCCCGTGTCGGAGCATCCCCTGGATCAGAGCTGGGGGTACCAGACCGTCGGCTACTTCGCGCCCACGTCCCGTTTCGGGTCTCCGGACGACTTCCGCTTCTTCGTGGACCGCGCCCACCAGTTGGGCCTCGCCGTGATCCTCGACTGGGTGCCCGCCCACTTCCCGAACGACGCCCACGGGCTGGCGCGTTTCGACGGTCCGCACCTCTATGAGCACGCGGACCCGAGAAG
>JAUWDL010000138.1 GCA_030608825.1 Gemmatimonadales bacterium | reverse complement strand
GTAACAGAAGTTCGCCATGTCTCTAATGAACCTCAAGCGAGTCGGCAAGGAGAAAGCTCACGATCCCCGGGATGCTCCCCGCCGCAGCCTCGTTGACCCCACCGGCCGAGACCCATTGGCCTCTGATCGAATCGTTGAGCGAGTAGACCCGTCCGTGCAAGCTCACCACATCGCCCCCGTAGACCTGGGTGTTGCCGGCGATCAGATCAGGCGACATCAACACCGGGTACGCGCTCCCTTCACCCTCCGCTTCGACGGAGGCGAGCTGCACGAGGAACACCCCTCGGCCCAGGCTCTGGATTACCGCCACTTCCCCGATATCGGCCACCTTGCCCACCGATGTCGCGGGATCCTGGCTCAGCGCGAGAAGATCCAGGCTCCCCTCGCCCTCTTCGACCATGACGGGTGCGACTTCCTCTTCCAGGGACTGCGACGTACGGTACAACCACAGGAGAAAGCCGCCGACCATCGCGACCGCGATAATGATCAGGACGGTGGAGAGGCCCGTCGATCCTCTCTGCGTCATTGGCAAGCGCTCCATTCTTGACTCCACGTCGGTCAGGACTCGCTCTCGACGAGCTCGATGAGTGCGAGCTCGGCCCCATCCCCACGCCGCGCCCCGAGCTTCAGAATTCGAGTATAACCACCATCGCGGTCCCCGTAACGGGGTCCGATCTCATCGAACAGCTTCGCCAGAACCTCCCGGTCGGCCACGTGCCGGCCGGCACGACGGCGACTCGCCAGATCACCCCTTCTCGACAGGGTGATCAAACGCTCGGCGAAAGGCCGCAACTCCTTCGCCTTCGCCTCGGTGGTACGGATGCGCTCGTGGAGGAACAAGCTCGTGGCCATGTTGCGAAGCGTGGCCAGCTTGTGGCTACGAGTGCGGCTGAGCTCACGCCCTTTCTTGCGGTGCCTCATTCCTCGTCCTCGACGCCCTGTCCGGCACCGTTGATCGCCACCTCCTCGGCAACGTAGAGGGTGCCATCCTCTCCCCGCTCGAACGTCATGCCGAAGCGCAAACCGTGCAGAGCGAGCACCTCGGCCACCTCCTCCAGCGACTTTTCGCCGAAGTTGTCGACCCGAAGCATGTCATCGCGGCTGCGCATCGCCACGTCCCCTAGCGTGCGAATATTAGCCTTGTCCAGGGTGTTGCGGCTGCGGACCGAGATCTCCTTGAACGCCTCGAGCGGCTTCTCGAGCAGGCTCTGCAGCTCGTCTTCGACGACATGGAGGCCGACTCTCTCGCCGTCGGTAGCCGGCTCTCGCATGAAGGGGTCAGCCGAACCGATGTGCGTGAGATAGCCCAAGTGGGCACGCGCAATGTCAGCTCCCTGCTGGAGGGCCGTTCCGGGGTCGATTGCGCCGTTCGTCTCGACGTCGATCGTGAGCCGATCGAAGTCCGTGCGCTCGCCCACTCGAGTCTCGTGCACGGTGAAGTTCGCCTTCAGAACCGGGTTATAGATCGAGTCGATCCTGATCATGTCTACCGGGGACTCGTCGGGCTTCACGTGCTGATCGGCCATCATGAACCCTCGGCCGCGATCGACCCAGAGGTCGAGGCGCAACGGACGGCCTTCCGGCAGGTCTTCCTGAAGAGTGAAGAGCGTGAGCTCCGGGTTCATGATCGTGACCCCGGCATGCTCCGTGATCTGATCCGTGCGGATCGCCCCAGCCTTCCGGACGATCAGCTCCAGCTTCGCCTCCTGAATATCGTCGTCCAGACGGAGCACGAGTTTCTTCAGGTTCTGGATGATCTGATCGATGTCCTCCACCACCCCATCGATCGTCTGGTGCTCGTGCTGAACACCATCGGCGCGAAACGCCCAAACGGCCGCACCCGGGAGGGAGGACAGGAGGATGCGACGGATCGAGTTGCCGATCGTGTGCCCGAATCCTCGCTCGAGCGGCTGAAGAACGAACTCGACCCTCGTGCCATCTTCGGAGCGTTGTTTCTCCTCGACGGACTCGGGCAATACCAAACCGATAAGCGTCATTGATGCTGAAGACATATGTATCTGACCTCGCCTACTTGCTGTAGAGCTCAACAATCAGCTGTTCCTGGACGGCCAGCGGGATGTCGGCGCGAGCTGGTCGCTCCAACATCCGGCCGGATAGATTCTCGTAATCCACTCCGAGCCACGACAATTGATCACGGTTCTTTTTGTCTTCCACCGCCTCTTTGACCACGGGCATCTCGCCCGCAGCAGGAGTCATCGCGATCTCCTGCCCGGGGATGACCGAGAAGCTGGGCACATCGACCGTGTTCCCGTCGATGCGGACGTGACGGTGCTGGATGAGCTGGCGGGCGGCTTTCCGCGAGGGCGCGAAGCCCAGCCTGTAGACGATGTTGTCCAGCCGGCTCTCGAGCGCCACCAGGAGGTTGTCTCCCGTCACGCCCGGGATGCGCGCCGCGCTGCGGAACAGGCTGCGGAATTGCCGCTCGGCCAGGCCGTAGATGCGCTTCACCTTCTGCTTCTCGCGCAGCTGCCCGGCGTACTCCGATTGCCGGCGTCGGCGGCGTCCGGTCCCGTGCTCCCCGGGTGGATACGCACGCCGCTCGATCGCGCACTTCTCGGTGAAGCAGCGCTTGCCCTTCAAGAAGAGCTTTTCGCCTTCGCGCCGGCACAGCCGGCACGACGGACCTGTATATCGCGACATCTATTCTCCTGCTAGACCCTTCGTCGCTTTGGTGGGCGACAGCCATTGTGCGGTATCGGCGTGACGTCCTTGATCGATCGGATCGTGAGGCCCGCTCCCTGTAGTGCCTGAATCGCTGATTCGCGGCCGGATCCCGGCCCCTGGACGCGCACATGCACCCGCTTCATGCCGAGGGACACCGCCTCCTTGGCCGCGTTCTCCGCCGCGATCGTCGCTGCGAACGGCGTCGACTTCTTCGACCCCTTGAAGCCCGACTTGCCGGAGCTGGACCAAGCGACCGTATCGCCGTTCATGTCCGCGATCGTCACGATCGTGTTGCTGAAGGTGGCCTTGATGTGAGCGATCCCCTCGGCCTCGACCTGACGCTTCTTACGACCCGATCCCTGCGGTGTTGTCATTCCTCAGCTCCTCGCGATCACGCTCGATCGCGGCGTGATCCAGCTTCCTACTTCTTCGACGGCGCCCGCTTCTTGCCGGCCACCGCTCGCCGCGGACCCTTACGGGTGCGTGCGTTCGTGTGCGTGCGCTGGCCGTGCACCGGCAGGCCGCGCTTGTGCCTGATCCCGCGGTAGCATCCGATGTCCATCAATCGCTTGATGTTCATCGACACCTCCGTCCGAAGCGCGCCTTCCACCTTGTATCGGTTCTCGATCACGCGGCGGAGCTTGTTCACGTCCTCGTCGGATAGCTCGTGTACCCTGATGTCCGGGTTCACGGCGGTCTCGAGAAGAATGGCGCGAGCCGAGGGGCGACCGATTCCGAAGATGTAGGTCAGCCCAATCTCGATGCGCTTTTCCCTCGGAAGGTCGATGCCCGCTATTCGTGCCATTCAGCCTATCCCTGTCGCTGCTTGTGCTTCGGATTCCGGCTGCAGATCACCCTCACGACGCCTCGACGCCGAATGATGATGCAGTGTTCACAGATCCGTTTTACGCTCGACCGGACTTTCATCTGATCCCCCGAGCTCCTCTGGAATCGAACGCGGCCCGGCTCGCCCGCGCCTCGGCGTTCGCCCAGGTTCCCGTACTGATCAACGGCCGCGTCCGCGGCCGATCAACGACGATGCGTCGTCAAGGAAGCCGCGGAACATAGCCTTGTTGAGTGATCATTTCAACCGGCCACGACCTCGCTTCAGAGCTACTTATACCTGTACGTGATCCTCCCACGGGTCAGGTCGTACGGCGACAGCTCCACGGCCACCTTGTCGCCGGGGAGGATCCGGATGTAGTTCATGCGGATCTTCCCGGAGACGTGACAGGTGATCTCGTGGCCGTTCTCCAGCGCCACCCGGAACATTGCGTTCGGCAAGGCTTCCGCGACCTCACCGGTCATTTGGATCGGTTCTTCCTTCGCCAAGCTACCTCTCTCCGTCGACCATCGTCGTCACGGGCACCGCGGTGAGCACCCTGGGACCAGCGTCGGTTATCGCGACGGTGTGCTCGAAGTGGGCGGATCGCGACCCGTCGGCGGTGACGACCGTCCACCCATCCTTGAGCGTCCGGATATGCCGCTTACCCGTGTTTACCATCGGTTCGATCGCGATCACGAGACCGGGCTCCAGGCGCAGCCCATGACCGGCCCGGCCGTAGTTCGGCACCTGGGGCTCCTCGTGGGGCGCAGCGCCAACGCCGTGCCCCACCAACTCCCGGATCACGCTGAAGCCTTCCCGCTCCACGTCCGCCTGAACCGCAGCTCCGATATCGCCGACCCGGTTGCCGAGGCGAGCCTGCTGAATGCCCGTCTCCAGTGCCGACCGAGTCACGCTCAGCAGTCGATCCGTCTCGAGGTCCACGTCTCCGACGGGCACGGTCACCGCGGCGTCAGCATAGTAGCCGTCGAGTCGGACACCAACATCGACGCTGATGATGTCGCCCGCCGCCAAGACGCGATCTACAGACGGAATGCCGTGCACCACCTCGTGGTTCAAGCTCGTACACAGCGTCGCCGGGAACCCGTACAGTCCCTTGAACGCGGGAACGGCGCCCGGAAACTCTCGGATGCGGCCTTCCGCGACGCGATCGAGCTCTTCCGTCGACACGCCTGGAAGACAGCGTTCGGCCACCAGGTCGAGAACGCGCGCCACGATGGCTCCCGCCTGGTCGATCGTCTCGATCTCGGCGGAGCTCTTGAGGCTGATCACGAATCCAGCAGCCGGCGTACGCCGATCTGTATCTCTTCGATGGATCCAACCCCGTCCGCTTCGATCAGGCGAACGTCATGTTCGGCGTACCAGCGAATGACCGGTTCC
>JAUWDL010000317.1 GCA_030608825.1 Gemmatimonadales bacterium | reverse complement strand
GGATCTCGCCAGCCAGCGCGAGCGCGTCGTCAAGGAGGCGGAGCGTGAGGCCTCGAATATTCGCAAGTCGGCAGAGCTTGCCGGGAAGGATGAAGCCTACCGCCTCAAGGCGGACTGGGAGAAGGAGGCGGAAGGGCGGCGCTCGGATCTCGAGCGGATAGAGACACGGCTGGCGGACCGCGAAGAGCTCCTGGATCGAAAGCTGGCCCTGCTGGACGAGCGGGACGAGCGGCAGGAGAGGCAGAGCGCCGAGGTGAAGGCGCAGGCGGACGAGCAGGAGAAGGCCGCCAAGCGTCTCGATCTTCGTGCGGGCGAGTTGGACAGGGAACTCGAGAGGCTGTCCGGCATCACCCGGGACGAAGCGCGAAAGCAGCTGGTCAGGCGCCTCGAGGATCAGGCACGCGCCGAGACGGCGCGTCGGGTGCGTGACCTCAAGGAGCGCGCCAGTCGTGAGGCGGAGCGGGAGGCCAAGAAGATCATCTCGATGGCCATCGAGAAGTTGGCCGTCGATCACTCCTCGGAGACCACGGTCTCGGTCGTCACACTACCCAGCGATGACATGAAGGGACGGATCATCGGCCGAGAGGGCCGAAACATCCGCTCTTTCGAGGCCACTACCGGCGTGGACGTCGTCGTGGACGACACGCCGGAGGCCGTGATTCTCTCCAGCTTCGATCCGATACGCCGCGAGATCGCGCGCCTGGCCATGGAACGGCTGGTGGCGGATGGGCGGATCCACCCCGGCCGGATCGAGGAGATCGTAGAGAAGGCTCGCGAGGACGTCCAGACGTCGATGACGGAAGCCGCGGAAGAAGTCCTCTACGAGCTGGGAATTCACGATCTGCACGCCGAGCTCGTCGAACGGTTGGGCGTGCTGCGTTACCGCACCAGCTACGGGCAGAACCAGCTCCAGCACGCGCGCGAGGTAGCTCTGCTGGCTTCCAGCATGGCCGCGGAGCTCGGCCTGGATGGCCAGATAACCAAGCGGATGGGGTTGCTGCACGATATCGGCAAGGCGCTCACCCACGAGCACGAAGGGAGCCACGTTGAGCTCGGCTACGAGCTCTGCAAGCGTTGCGGCGAGAAGGAGGCGGTGCTCAACGCCATCAAGGCCCACCACGATGAGGAGCCGGCGCTGTTCGCGGAGACCTTCCTGGTCACCGCGGCCGACGCGATCTCCGGCGCCAGGCCCGGCGCGCGACGCGAGTCGTTTGAGCACTACGTGAAGCGCCTGGAGAAGTTGGAGAAGATCGCGTCCTCGTTCGACGGCGTCGAAAAGGTCTATGCGATTCAGGCGGGCCGGGAGATCCGGGTCATGGTGACGCCCGACCGGGTCGGTGACAAAGAGATGGCGGAGCTGAGCGAAGAGACGGCTCGCCGAATCGAAGAGGAGCTTCAGTACCCGGGCCAGATCAAGGTGGTCGTGGTCCGGGAGACCAGGGCCGTGGACTTCGCTCGCTGACCCAGCCTGCGGTCCGGCCCGCCGCCCACGAGAACGAGGCCTGCGCATGACAGCCGAACTGATAGACGGAAAGCGAATCGCCGCGGAGATCCGGGCTGAAGTCGCGGAGCGCGCGCTCGAGCTGACCGAGCGGGGCACGCGCCCGGGGTTGGCCGCCGTTCTGGTCGGCGATGACCCTGCCTCGCAGGTCTACGTTCGCATGAAGAAGCGCGCCTGCGAGGAAGCGGGCATCTACGCTCCCGATATGCATCTGCCCGCCGACATTTCACAGAGCGACCTCCTGGGCAGGGTGGAGCAGCTCAACGAAGACCCGAAGATTCACGGGATCCTCGTTCAACTGCCTCTGCCCGATTCCCTGGACGAGGCTGAGGTGATGCTGCGCGTCAGGCCCGAGAAGGACGTGGACGGGTTCCATCCCGTCAACGTCGGACGGATGGTGAGTGGCGACCCGGACGCGTTTCGTCCGGCGACGCCGGCCGGGATCCAGGAGCTGCTGAAGCGGATCGACTGCGATCCGCAGGGCAAGCACGTCGTCGTCATGGGACGATCCAACATCGTCGGGCGCCCGGTGGCCGAGATCCTCTCCCAGAAGCAGCCGTGGGCGAACGCGACGGTCACGCTCGCGCACAGCCGGACCCATGACATGGGTGAGGTCGGGCGTCTGGGAGACATTTTGATCGTGGCGATCGGCCGCGCCGACTTCGTCACGTCGGACATGGTGAAGCCGGGCGCCGTGGTCATCGATGTCGGGGTCAATCGGGTGGACGACCCGACACGCGAGAAGGGATATCGCCTCGTCGGCGACGTGGACTTCGACGGGGTGCGGGAGGTGGCCTCGTGGATCACGCCGGTGCCGGGAGGGGTCGGCCCGATGACGATCGCGATGCTGCTCAAGAACACGATCAAGGCTGCGGGGCGATTCGCCGCGTAGACGTGGAGCCGGGGCGGCCAGGCCACCCGTGAGCGATGTCTCGCAGGGCTCGCTCTTCGGGGCCGGCGGGCTCACTCCGGGGGATGCCGAGCATCCGGATGCGACCACGGATCCCCCGGCCAAGGATTTTGCGGCCGAGAGCCTCGCGGCCAAGGATCTCGCGGCTGAGGATCTCGAGCCGAACGGCGGGAGCGGCGAGGTCGTGGCTCGAGGGCGCTCGGCGGAAACTGCCCTGCCCGTCTCCGAGGTCAACGCCGCCGTCCGGGGCGTGCTCGAAGCCTCTTTCGCTCCGCTCTGGGTGGTCGGGGAGGTGGCCAATTGGCGCCGCGTGAGCTCCGGGCACTGCTACTTCAGCCTTCGAGACGAATCGGCCCAGATCTCGTGCGTGATCTGGCGCAGTGACGCTGCGCGGCTCCCTACCGATCCAGAAGAAGGCATGGAGGTGTGCGCGTACGGCAGCCTGTCCCTCTACGAGACGCGGGGGCAGTACCAGCTGGTCGTCCAGAAACTGGAGGCCAAGGGGGAGGGTCTGTGGAGGCTGGCCTT
>JAUWDL010000323.1 GCA_030608825.1 Gemmatimonadales bacterium | reverse complement strand
TGATCGCCTCGTAGTCGGGCTCCACGCCGGAATCCTCGGAGACCCAGTCGTAGACCACGGTGCCGCTGCGGTCGATGACGAACGCGGAGCGCTTTGCGACGCCCTTGAGCCCCACGAGCTCCTCGTACAGGACGCCGTACTCGGCGGCCACCGTCTTGTTGAAGTCCGAGAGAAGCGGAAATCCGATGCCCTCCTCCTCACGGAAGTGCTTCACGACGAAGGGGCTGTCGATGCTGATGCCGAACACGCGGGCGTCCAGCTCGTCCCACTCGACCCAGTCGCTCGTGATCTTGCAGAGCTCGGCGGTGCATACCGAGCTGAACGCCAGCGGGAAGAAGAGGAGCACGACCTTGTCCCGTCCGATGTGCTCAGCGAGGTCCATGACCTCTCCAGGCCCCTGGGGAAGTTGGAATGCCGGGGCCCTATCGCCCTTACGTATCGTCATGACAGCCTCCTTGGCCGTTTTCGTCAGAGTTCTATCGCTCCAGGAACCGTGGACCACGGTTCTTCAGAACGCACCCCCACCTCCACCCCCGAAGCCTCCGCCGGAGAAGCCCCCGCCGCCGCTGAACCCGGAGCCACCCGAGCTTCGCGGACGCGAAGCCATGGTCTGCGACGTGGAGGTCGTCATGCGGGACAGGTCGCTCACGAACAGGCCGGTTCGGAACCCGTGGGGGTTCGAGCCCCGGTACCATCCGGGCGGCTCGCGGTAGATGTCCTCGAACGCCGCCGCCCACTTGTTCTCCACGCCGAGGGCCATCGCGAACGGGAGGTACTTCTCGAACATCTCGGGGCCCGTGATCATCCGCTGGAAGCGGTCGCTCTCGACCCGCTGCAGGAACTCCTCGAAGCCGCGGACCTTCGCGAAAACCCGCGTTCCACGAACGGTCCTGGCCGGCATGACGAGGCCGAAACCGGCGACGATCGCTCCGGTGAGGATCCCCGCGACGATCACGCTGACCGGCGACTCTCCGAGCCGAGCCGCGATGAAGTTGCCTGCGACCAGGGTAAGGACCGTGACCACGACGGCCACGCCCATGTACACGGCCTTCACCTTGTCGGGTCGGCGCTCGTAGTAGCGCTCCTCCAGGAGGCGCTTGAACATCCCATCCCGGATGGCGGGCAGGTCGCGGTAGAACTCGTTCTGCAGGTCCGAGAGGGTCACCGAGGTACCGGAGGAGCCGAACAATGCGTCCAGGAGCGCGACCTCGTGCGCCCCCAGCTCATCCCAACTCCATTCCGCCCGTGGCCGCTCGACGCGGAAGATGTAGTCCGTGTCCGAGAGCAGCCCCAGCAGCATCTTCTTTTCCGTCTCCTCGATGCTCAGGTATCCGCGAACGGCCAGATCGACCAGGGTGGCGGTGACGTCGCGCATGTCGGGAGAGTGATCGGCGAGCACGCCCACCTCACCGGGCGTGAGCCCGTCCGGCGGCTCGTACTGGGCGGCGATCGGTCCCGTCTCGGGATCCCGTCCACGGGCGCGCCAGAGATTGAACATGAGGAAGAAGGCAGCAACCGGGAGGAAGAGCGGCCAGTTCGCCCGCAGGAAACTCCCGACCTTGTCGGCCGCGCCCGGGCGCTCGACCACGCCGGGATCCCATGCGACGGCGACCGTCAGTCCCTCGCGGAACGCCAGGGCGCGGGTCGTCTCGATCCGGACAGAGTTCTCCAGGACCTCGATGCTCGCAACGGACTCCGTCGAGCCATAGGCGCCGGTGAACGCGCGTGCCCTGAGGCCGGTGATCTCGGAGGGAAGCACGATCTCCGCCGAGGCGTGCTGGATCGCCACGGGCCACTCGTCGCCGGTCACGTTCCAGTACAGCTCGTCCCAGGTCTCGAACTCGTCGCCGCCCTCGGGGAACCGGAGCCCGTTCTTCACGCTGTAGCGGATCTGGACCGTGCGCGTGGCATCCGAGGCGCCCGGCACCCAGATCTTGATCTTCTTGTACTGCCTCTCCCTGCTCTCCTCGTAGCGAAGCTCGTTGCCCGAGCCGTCCGTCACCTCCTCCACGTCCAGAGCGAGCGCGTAGGTGAAGTTCTGCGCGTCGCGATAGCGGATCGGTATGGTTCGGAAGATGCCGTTGTAGGAACCCGTGAAGCGGGGACGGATCGTCTCGGTCACATCGATGCGTCCGCTCCGGCGCACCCGCACCTGGACGTCGAAGCTCTCGATGACCCATTCGCGGAGGGCGGCCGTGGGGATCCCTTCGGCGCCCCAGGTGGCGCGCGACGCACCCGGCACCGCGAGGCCGGCAGCGCCGGCGAACGCGAGCGTCCCGATGGAGAGAACCAGCAGAACGGCCCGGCGCCCGCGACGTGCCGCAGGCTCGTGGCTGGGCAGGGAACGAGCCCTAGCCGGCCGTCCCGAAATCGACTTTCGGCGCTTCACGTTCGCGTTCATCCTCGAGGCCGAAGAATTGGCGGGGCTGGAACCCGAACATGCCGGCCACGAGGTTGGACGGCACGGTGTGGATCTTCGTGTTGTAGTCCCGAACCACGGCGTTGTAGTAACGGCGCGCGTTCTGGACGGCGCCCTCGATCTCGTTCAAGGAGCCCTGCAGCTCGGTGAAGCTCTCCACCGCCCGGAGCTGCGGGTACGCCTCCGCCAGGGCGAAGAGCTGGCGGAGGGCTCCCGTCAGCACGTTCTCCGCCTGGGCTTTCTCCTCCGGACCCTGTACGGCCATCGCTCGATTGCGGGCTTCGATCACCGCCTCGAGCGTGTCCTTCTCGTGGCTGGCATAGCCCTTTACCGTCTCGACGAGGTTGGGGATGAGGTCGTACCGCCGCTTCAGCTGAACGTCGATATCCGCCCAGGAGTTGTCGACGCGAACGCGAAGCTTGACGAGGCCGTTGTACATGCCGATGAAGGCCACGATCAAGACGACCAGGATCAACAGGACGATC
>JAUWDL010000112.1 GCA_030608825.1 Gemmatimonadales bacterium | reverse complement strand
CGATCACCGGATCCAGCTTCCCGGCGCGGGCCTGCTCGGTGAGGTCCATCCCGTAGCGCTCCAGGGCCTGGTACTTCCCTTCCGGATCCTGGTCCGTCACGTGGTGCGGTCCCCGAACTTCTTCGATCGCGCCGCGCAGCGCGTCCTGCGTCGCGCCCTGCTCCGCGAGCAGCTCACGCGTGCTGCTGGCCGCCTTGCCGGCCAGCGCGAGGAGCAGATGCTCGCTGGAGACGTAAAGGTCGTCCATCGCGCGTGCGGCGGCGTCCGCTTCGTCCAGGACCCGCCCGAGCTCCCGGCTGGCCGCCGGTGCCGCGCCCGTCTGGGTCGGCAGCCGGGCCAAACGGCCCCCAAGCTCTCCCTCGAGACCCGGGACGTCCACGCCCGTCTTCGCCAGAATGGGGCCCGCGACACCGCCATCCTGGGCGAGCAACGCCTCCAGCAGGTGGAGGTCCTCCACGGCGGGGTTGCCGGCCGCCCGTGCCTTGGAAGCCGCATCCTGAAGCGCCTCCGCCGCCTTCACCGTCAACCTGTCAGCAGGTATCATGCGTTCGTATAACTCCTATAGCGTCATGTGCTACAGTTGCTTATGTGTTATCATATGATGTGCGTTATCACATTAGGCGCGGTCACTCCTCGATCTCCACGCGAGTGCGCTCCGCCTCTCTTCGCCGCGGCAACACGAGCTTCAGCACGCCGCTCTCCAGCTTGGCACGGATGCGGGTGTGGTCCACGTCACCGGGCATCCGCATCTCCCGCTCGAAGCGGCCGTAGTCGCGCCCGGACCCGAGCACCTCGCTCTCCTCCGGTAGCTCGGGTCGCCGGCGCTCTCCCGCCACCCTGAGGTCATCTCCTGCAGTCGTGACCTCCAGGTCGGCCTTTTCAACGCCCGGCAGATCCATGAACACCCAGTACCCCTCGCCGGGGACCCGGATCAAGTCATGTCGAGGATACCGTCCTCCGACCGCGGGGATGTTGCGGATGCTCCCGAGGATGTCCCCGACGACATCCTGAAACTCCGAGAGGCCCTTCTCCCAGGCGTCCCTCCTGACGTCCCTCTTCGACCGACCGTCGTCGTCGTCGGATCCGCCGCTCTCGGACGCCGGCTCTCCGGCATCCGGCTCCGATTCTCCGCCCGTCGCCTCACCCTCCGAGCGAGCCTCACCGACGGACGGCTCCTGCTCCTCTTCCTGCCCCTCTCTATCATCGTGATCATCGTGCTCCCGCATCATGCCCTCCCAGATTAGATGATTCCTGAGTTCCAGGGGGCAAGGCCCGTGCCCGTGAAGGCCCGCCATTCCTGCCGATAAGCGGCTTCCGCCCGCCAACAAGGCGCGAAGGAACAGCGCCGCCGGCATGTCGCTGCCATGCCGGCAGAACCGCCCCGTCAGCGGAGGAGGGGGCCGTAGAGAAGCGAGTTGGTGAAGGTGGCGAAGGCCGAGCGCCAGAAGAGGCGGAACAGGGGGTCATCGGCGAAGAGAACGACCCGTCCCTCGCCGATCGCACGGGTCGCGAGCCACGACGAGCCGGCGACCTGATCCAGCTTTTGCTCGCCGATGACGCCGCTCACCTCGCTCACGTCCAGCGGAAAGTAGATCACCGCCTCGGAGCGATCGTCAGGCTCGAACGAGAGATCCGTACGGTGGAGCACAAAGTAGAGACCGTCCGGGTCTCCTGCGGCCGTCCCCCAGGCCAGGGGGTGCTCCGGGTCCGCGCGGGCTGGTAGGATCACGCCGGTCACGGCGTCCTCCCACCGTTCGCTGCGGCGCTCCTGTCGGGTGCGGAGGGCGCGACGCAGCCGCTCGGCGTCCGAGACGGCCGTGGTGTCCTCCTCCCGAACGGCGAGATCGGCGATCGCGCCGGCGGTCCAGCGCGCCGCTTCCCCCATCGCCACCAGGGTCCCGCCACTCTCCACCCACTCGGCGAGCAGGTCCCGGCGTCGATCGTACACGGAGGAGCGGGCCGGTGGGGCCACGAGAACATCGTAGCGCGCCAGCTGCCGGGCCGTGAGGCCCTCGGTGGGAAGCGGGTCGAACGGAATCGCGAGGCCGCGCTCGAGCAGGTACCAGATCTGCCCGTACGATGTCGGCGAGATCCCATCGCCCATGAGCACGGCGATGCGGCTCGCTTCGAGGGCCAAAGAGCGGTCGCTTCCGAGGTCGAGACCGGAGGTGGAGCGGCCGCTGCTCGCCGGCGTGGCCAGCCGGGTCAGCCCGGCTCTTCGCATCCGTGCCTCCGTGGAATCGTCAGATGGGAGGAAGACGGTGCCGGGAGGCCAACGCCGTCCCTCCGTCTCGAAAGCCTCCTGCAGCGCGTACGCCCTTCCCCCACTCGCCGCGTAGCGGTGCAGGGGCCCGGCAGCGGCGAATCCCGGGGGCACCAGATAGCCGTACGCGGGTTGCCGCGGTCCCACCGAGGCAGGGTCCGCAGACGGCTCTGACGTCACCGGCTCGAAGGCCGCTGCCTCGAGCCCCGTGGCCGTGTGTGCCTCGACTCCGAACGCGTAGGGGAGAGACCAGGCCGTGATGTCGTAGCTGTGCTGAATGCCGGTTCCGTCGAACGGCGTCTCCGCCTGGAGGAGCGTGCGCGCCAGCCGGCTGCGCGGCTGCCTCCCCGGAACCCGGTACGTCCCCACCGGGAACTCCGTCCGCTCCGCGTATCCGACGTAGGGGGACGCGGTGGCGCCGAACGAGCGCACGCTCCTCTCGACGACGATGCCCTGGTTCAAGAGCAGCGCGACAAGGCCGTCGACCGCCTCGGGGTTCCCGGCTGGCACCAGGAGGAAGTCGGGCCCTCCTCCGCCGTCCCGATGGAACGCCGCGTAATCCTCGAGAAGCCCGGTCTTGCGCTCGGCCGCGGCACGAAGCGTGGTGAGACCGGCAATCCGATGATGCGCCAGACGATCCGCCAGCGTGAGTACCGTGCCGTCGGGACGGCGAACCGCGAGGCCCGCGCGCCGGCTGCCCGCCTGCTCGTAGGTCATTCCGATCGCGCCCGTGAGGCTGGACCAGCTGTCTGCGTACCCAGGGTAGAAGAGATCGAAGGTCTGCTCCGTGTAGTAGAGCCACCGTCTCCGGTCGAACTCACGGGCGTTGGCCCGGCCGAAGTACTCTCCCCATTCCGCCATGGAGGGGGGATAGACCGGGTTCACGGGCTCCGCCGGCGGAAAGAAGAAGTAGGAGCTGGTGTGGGACATCTCATGGAAGTCCACGAGCACCTGGGGATTCCAGCGACCGTAATGGGCCAGGCGGGCCCGGGTCTCCGGTTGCACGGCCCACGCCCAATCTCGGTTCAGGTCGAACAGATAGTGGTTGTACCGACCCCCCGGCCAGGGGGGAGTATGCTCGTAGGCATCCGCGTACCGGTTGGGAGGATCGGCTTTCGCACTCCGGTACCAATGCACGTACCGATCCCGGCCATCCGGATTCAGCATCGGGTCGATCAGCACGACGAGGGAATCCAGGATCCCGGCAGCCTCGGTCGCGTCCACGGCGAGGTCGTAGGCCGTCCAGAGCGCAGCCTCGGTCGAGGAGGGCTCGTCGCCGTGCACCCCGTAGGCCAGCCAGGCCACGGCCGGTGTCCCTCGGGCGATCTCCGTCGCGCGGGACTCCGGCAGCCCGGGACCGCGAAGCTCGTCGATGCGTGCCCGTATCTCGTCGAGTCCGTCGGTCCGATCCTCCCGGGCCAACACCAGGAGGATAAGCGGGCGGCCCTCGGGCGTCTCTCCGTAACGCACGAGCTGCACGCGAGGAGAGGCTTCCGCAAGGCGGCTGGCGTAGCGGAACACACCCTGGGTGTCGGTGAAGCGCTCTCCGGGACCGTACCCGAGGAAATCGGCCGGAGAGGGGATCTCCTGGGCCCGGCCGAGGGTCGCGCTCAGAGCGAGAAGTAGACCGAAGACGGCGGGGAATCGGCTCTTCACGGCCTACTCCTCACGGTACGAGAGAAAGCCATCCTGGTGCAGATAGCGCACGAAGCGCCCGAGCCTCTCCTCTACCGGTTCGATGGGATCTCCGAACCGCTCACGGAGGACGGCACACGCCTCCCCCACCGTCGTTTCGCCATCGAAACACCTCCACGAACAGCTGCCGAGGTCATCGAGACGAATTCGTCGCGCCGCCATGGCGAAGGAGAGGCGATCCCCCAGACCCCGGAGGCCACCGCGGCTGGGTGGTGGGCGTTCAAGCACCACCCAACCGTCCACGTCCTTCCACTCGGCCTCTCGGACCGGGGTGAGGTCCAGCAGGTTGACGTCCCCGAGCGGTTCCCTTCCGCGGTCCGGGCCCTCTCGACCCCTCGCCGCGCGGCGCGGCCTGCGCAAGGTCTATTCGACGTCCATCCCGCCCACGCGAACCCGTTTCAGCGGCAGCCACACCAGCAGGTAGAAGACGGCCGGGAACGCGAGCAGGCTGATCCAGAAGTTGGGCTCCCAGCTCGGCGTGACGGCCTCCTTGAGCACCAGAAGGAAGGGGACGAAGTCGCCGCCCAACAGGAGGAAGGCGAGAACCACCGCCATCAGGGACTCGCCTGCGATGAACCCGGAAGAGAGCAGCACGCCGGTATTCACCGCCTGGGACTTCTCCTCCTCCTTCAGCTTCCGTCGGTCCGCTATCTTCTCGAGCGCCCAGCGGATCACCCCACCCACGAAGATCGCCGCCGTCGAAAAGAACGGCAGGTACATGCCAACCGCGATCAGCATCGGCGAGGGCGCGTTGATGAGGATCAGGCCGACGGCGAAGAACATCCCGACGATGACCAGCGGCCAGGCCATCTCCCCCCCCACGATCCCGTTGGCCATGAGCGCCATCAGGCCCGCCTGGGGAGCCGGGAGCTCGGCCGAGCCGATCGTGTAGGCGTTGTGCAGCGCCATGAGGGCGAAGGCGAGCACCATCGCGGCGACGATGACCCCGATGATCTCGCCGATCTGCATCTTCCACGGCGTTCCGCCGAGGATGTGTCCGACCTTCAGGTCCTGCATCATGTCGCCGGCCACACCGGAAGCGCAGCAGACGACCCCGGCCACACCGAGCACGCCCGCCACACCCTGTATGCTGGTCACACCCATGAAGACCATAAGCACGGCCGCGATGACCAGCGCGCTCAGCGTCAGACCGGAGATCGGGTTGTTCGAGCTGCCGATCATTCCGACCAGGTAGCCGGCCACGGCGGCGAAGAGAAAGCCGAGGAAGACCATGACCGCCGTCAGGATAAGCGCGCCTCCGATGGACTCGGTAAAAAAGTAGTAGAGAAAGAAGGTCGCCACGGCCATCACCCCGACGGCCACGAACACCTTGCGCATATCGAGATCGATCTCGGTGCGCGGCGCCGCTTGCTCCCCGCCGCTGACGTTTATGTCGCGAAGCGCCTTCCGGATCCCCGACACGAGCGCGTCCTTGAGGGAGTACAGCGTATAGAACGCCGCGACGATCATCGTGCCGACGGCCAGGGGGCGGATCTGCTTCGACCACACCTCGTTGGCGAGATCCGCGAACGGCGCCGCCGCCGCCGAACCCGTGGCGAAGGCGGGGTTGAGGAAGACGGCGAGAGGAACGAGCAACAGCCAGCCCATCACGGCGCCGCTGAAAAGGACGGCGGAGACGCGGTAGCCGACGATGTAACCCACGCCCATGAGCGCCGGAGAAGCCGCCGGCGTGGCTATCAGAATCCCGCCGGTATACTCGATCCTCTCGCCGAGCACTTCCATCTGCGAGCGGCCGAACTGAAACACGGCCTGCGTGCGCT
>JAUWDL010000374.1 GCA_030608825.1 Gemmatimonadales bacterium | reverse complement strand
CGGGCTCGGCTTCGGCATCTTCGATCACACGGCCGAGGCCGGAGGTCGGGTGAGGGGCTTCGTGGCTGCGGGCGGAGCCTCCCTTTCCCGATCGGAGATCGGGGGCTTCGAGGAGCTGGCGAGAGAGCGCGGCGCGAAGGGCGTGATCTGGCTGAAAGCCGGAGCGGAGGGGTGGTCCGGTCCGATTGCGAAGTATGTGAGCGACGACGTCGGTGCCCAGTTGAAGGGGAAGCACGGGATGTCGGAGGGGGATCTGCTGCTCGTCCTCGCGGGCCCCGACTCCGAGACGTCCGGGCCGCTCGATGCCGTCCGGCGCGCCGTGGCGAGCCGCCTCGGCGCCGTCGACGAAGGGGGAGAGCACTGGTTGTGGGTAGTGGACTTCCCGCTGTTCGAGCGGGATCGGGAGACCGGCGCCCCGGTGGCCGCGCATCACCCCTTCACGATGCCTCTGGACGCGGACTCCGACCGGATTCGCGAGGCCCCGTTCGACGTGACGGCTCTCGCCTACGACGTCGTTTACAACGGCGTCGAGCTGGCCAGCGGCAGCATTCGCTGCCACGACGCCGAGATTCAGCGTGCGATCCTCGAGGCCCTCGGCTTCGACCGTGAGGAGGCCGAGCGCCGATTCGGGTTCCTGCTGGAGGCCTTCCGCTATGGAGCGCCTCCTCACGGCGGTTACGCGCTGGGCTTGGACCGGACGGTCGCGGTGATGGTCGGCGCCCCGTCCCTCCGGGATGTGATCGCGTTTCCGAAGACGACGGCCGCCCGCGGGCTCATGGAGGGAACCCCCTCCAGCGTGGAACCGGAGGACCTCGAGGGGCTACATATCCAGCTATGCGAGGACGACTGAGGGGGCGCAGGTGAGCTCCCGGTCCGCCGACACCCAGGCCAACGCTCAGGCCGAGACGCAGGTCGTGCAGGAGCGGCTCGATGCCGTCGGGGCGGACCAGCTTCTGCTGGCCGGCGTGAACGATGCCCACCTTGCGGAGCTGGCTCGGCTTTCCAGGGCGCGCGTGATCCTCCGCGGCGACCACCTCATCCTCTCCGGATCGGCGGGAGCGGTCGAGCATGCCGTGCCTGCGGCGCGTCACATGATCGAGATGGCCCGCCGTCTGAAGACCTTCTCCGTCTCGGACGTGGCGCGTTTCCTTGGCGGCGAAGTGCCGGAGCCGGGCGCCGAAGAAGAGGCCGAGGCCCTCATCCTTCCACGCGCCCGCAGGGTCATCCGTCCCCGCTCCAAGGGCCAGGAGCAGTACATCGATGCGATCCGGGACAGCGACATCGTCGTCGGCATCGGTCCCGCCGGGACGGGGAAGACCTACCTGGCCGTGGCCCGTGCCGTGGAAGCGCTGCACCTGAAGCGCGTGCGGAAGATCATCCTCACCCGCCCCGCGGTCGAAGCGGGCGAGGCCCTCGGCTTCCTCCCCGGGGACATCAGGGAGAAGGTGGATCCCTACCTGAGGCCCCTGTACGACGCGCTCGAGGACATGATGCCGGCCGAGAGGGTGCGGCGCGCGATCGAGGAGCAGACGATCGAGATCGCACCGCTGGCGTACATGCGCGGCAGGACGCTCTCCGACGCCTTTATCATCCTGGACGAGGCCCAGAACGCCACGACCGCGCAGATGAAGATGTTTCTCACCCGCCTCGGCCTCAACTCCAAGACGGTCGTCACGGGTGACAAGACCCAGATCGATCTGCCGCGCCGCTCCGACTCCGGGCTCCTGGAGATCGAAGAGGTCCTGAAGGGGATCGAGGGCATCGAGTTCATCTACCTGACGGGGCTGGACGTCGTCCGGCACCGACTGGTCAGGGAGATCATCAGGAGGTACGGAGAGCGCACGACGGGTGAGCCGGGTCCGGAGGAGGGGGCATGACCGCCCACTACTCGGAGAGCTGGCGTGACGCGCTGCGCGCGATCGGACGATCGCCGGGCTCCGGCTGGCGGTCCAATCTCATCCATCACGGGAGCCGAGGCCTGCTCATGCTGGCGCTCACGCTCACCGTGCCGATGCTCTTCCCGGGCGCGCCCCTTCCAGACTTTGCGCGGCTCGAGCAGGGTCAGGTCGCCACCGAAGATGTGATCGCAGGGATCTCATTCGACGTGCCGAAGTCGCCCGAGCGCCTTCAGCTGGAGCGAGCCGAGGCCGAGCGGGGCGTCGCGCCGATCTTCACGTTCGATCGAGAGGCGGCGGGCCGGGCGATGGAGCGGGTGAACACGCTGTTCGCGCGGCTGGACAGCGCTCTCGCCGTGGCCGATGAGGACACGGTCGCCATCCGGCAGGTGCTCAGCGATATCGAGAACGCGACGGTGCCGACCCTGGAGCAGGGGACGTACCTGCAGGTCGGGGCCCGCCGACGCGCACTGCGGGACGCGCTGGTCCGGGCGTACGACCGGCTTCTGCCCGTCGGGGTCGTGTCGAGCCGTGACCTCTCCGACGTCCTCTCGGCCCAGGTCATCGTCCGCACGGAGGGTGGCGACCGGCTCGTTCGACGCGACTCCCTGCTGGACGTGGGGAAGTTCTACGCCCGCGCGTCGGAGATCGCACCGGCCTCGCTATCGGTCGACGGTCTTCAGCTCTTCCAGACGCTCGTCGTTCACTACCTGGAGGAGAGTCTGAGACTGGATCCGGAGGCCACCGGGCGCGCACGCCAG
>JAUWDL010000256.1 GCA_030608825.1 Gemmatimonadales bacterium | reverse complement strand
AGAACGTACGCAGGCATCGCGTGTATGCGCCGGTCGTCACCAGCCTGCGCGGTGGTTGTTATGGCCGGGTTCCCGAGATAGGTTTGTGGCCCCGTATTTCTGTATTTGTCGATCTTTGGGGGAATTAGCGCACCGTGTTTTTTCCGGTGCTTCAGAAGGAGATGGTTTCATGGCGCGGGAGACGGGCACCGTAAAGTGGTTCTCAAACGAAAAAGGCTACGGCTTCATCACGCAGAGTAACGGCGAGGACGTCTTCGTACATTACACGGATATCGTCGGCGACGGATTCCGGTCCCTGAAGGAGGGCGAGACCGTCGACTTCGAGGTGATGATCGGAGACCGGGGGCCAAAAGCCCACCGTGTCTCCCCTCGGGACGCGACCGACATCACCGGAACCGTCCCTGCGGACGGAGATACGCAGAGCCTGGCCTCACAGCTCCGTGAGAAGCTCGGCCGCCTGTTCAACGTCGCATAACCGAAGGGAGTCAGCTTGGAGTATCGTCTCGACGAAGGCGAAGAGCTCGATCGCGCACTGAAGAAGTTCCGGCGGAAGGTTCAGCGCGCCGGGATCTTTCGTGACATCAAGAAAAACCGGTTCTACGAGAAGCCCAGCGAAGCCAAGCGCCGCAAGAGGAAGGCGGCGGAGCGTCGTCGGAAGCGAAGGAAGCGGCGGGCGACGAGCCGCAGCTGAGGATCCCCGCGGCCGGGGGGATCAGCGCCTACAACCCACTAACCCCGGCTGGGTCACGTAGCTCCTGGGCGCACGCGCCTCCCCTCCGAACACAGCGCACTCCGAATCACCAGTCGCAGCGATGGCCGAATAGCCGCGGCGATCCCCCTGAACGATGCTGACCTCGACGCCCGGGCTGGGCGAGAACTCCAGCTCGACGAGCTGATTCGTGTAGCGATCGTTGGCGGCGTTGAAGCGCTGCTCGGCCGCGTCCAGGGCATCCAGGTCTGAGCGCAGGGTGGCCTCGGATGCATCCGCTCCCGGCGTGCCGGACGATCCGACGACGGCCTGGCGCGCGCAGCCGGTCACGAGGAGCCCGCAGAATGCGAGTCCACAGCACACGAGCCCGCATCGCACGAGCCCGCAGAACCGAGCGGCTGCCTGGGTCTTTCGCATCTCGTGGGTCATGGTCGACGCCTCCGGGCGGCGGTATCCGGACATCTGCCTGCTCGGAGCCTCCGGCCGGCGGTCCAACCTATAGACGGAACCGCTCGACGAGACGTTTCTCCGTCTCGCCCTCGATGTGGGCTTCGACCTGGAGGTGCTCCTCCAGACCGGACCCGCGGAGTTTTTCCCTGAGCAGCTGATCGACCTGGAAGACACCTGCGGAGTTGGTCATGTTCACCCGGATCGTGACGGCCCGTTCTTCCCCGGGCTCGATGTGCACCGCTTCGATCGCCGCCGCCGACACCGCGTGGATGCTCACCGAGCCGGCACGGAACGGGATGCGGGACCGGCCCTTGGCCATGTCCAGCGCATCGGCGATACGCAGCACACCGGCCTCCACCGTGAGGGGTCGGCCACCCGATCGGTGCGCGATGATCGCGTGAAGGATCTCCGAGATCAGGATCTCGAGCGTGGGTCCATCGTAGGACGACGACAGAAGCTCCCGCAGGATCGGTCTGGCGATGAAGAGGGAAAAGGCCTCGTGGCCGTCAAGGTGAATGGAGATGCCCACGTCGTGCAGCAGCGCGGCCAGACAGACGACAACCTCGGCGTCCGCTTGCTCCAGGTCGTAGTCCGCCACGACGCTCGGAACGACTCCGGCATCGACCAGAAGCCTCAGGAGTCGAAGGGCCGAGTTCGCCACGATCTGTACGTGCACGGGACCGTGATCGGACATCTCCAAACGCTCGACGGCATTGACGTTCGTCGCGATCCACAGCGCGTACAGCTCGTCGCTCTCGTTCACCCGCTCGACGATCGCCGCGAGCTTCGGGTTGTGGCGCGCCGGGAGGCGTACCTGGATCCGGTTCGCGAAACGCTCTTCGATCGAGCGGGTCTGCTCTTCGCCTCCGGACGACAAATCCGTGTCGGAACCCCTCGGGGTCATCTCGGCATCGCCCGTTCCCGCACGGCGGCCAACCTCGCGCCGGCCTCTTCCAGCATGTCCAGGGTCTTGGGGAAGGCGAACCGGATCAGGTGGCGCCCGTCGGCAGGGTCAGCGTAGAAGCTGGATCCGGGAACGGGGGCGACGCCGACCTCGCGTGTGAGCCAGAAGGAGAACTCGTCGTCCGGCAGGTCGCTGATCTCCGAGAAGTCGGTCAGGATGTAATAGGCCCCCTCCGGCGACGCAGCCTGGAATCCCGCTTCGACCAGGCGGCCGTGGAGCGCGTCGCGCCGGGCGCGGTAGTCGGAGGCGAGGCCCTCGTAGTAATCCGGACCCAGCGTCTCCATGGCTGCCGCCACGGCCTCCTGGAGGGGAGCCGGCGCCCCCACGGTGAGGAAATCGTGCACCTTTCGGATGGCGTCGGTGACTTCCGGAGGCGCGATGATCGTCCCGATCCGCCAGCCCGTGACGCTGTACGTCTTCGACGCTCCGCTGATCGTGATCGTCCGGTCGCGCATCCCCGGCAGGGTGGCGATCGGGACGTGCTCTCCCTCGTACAGGATGTGCTCGTACACCTCATCGGTCACCGCCCATGCGTCGTATCGAGCGCACAGCTCCGCGATCGCCTCCAGATCCATCCGCCCGAGAACCCGACCGGTGGGGTTGTTGGGCGTGTTGAGGATCAGGGCCCGTGTCCGGTCGGAGAAGGCTCTCTCCAACCGATCCAGGTCGAGCTCCCACTCGGGGTGCTCCCAGATCGGGCAGAAGACCGGTTTTGCCGCGCAGATGATTGTGTCCGGGCCATAGTTCTCGTAGAACGGCTCGGGGACGATCACCTCCTCGCCCGGATCGATGATCGCGAGCAGGACCGCCGCCATCGCTTCTGTCGCCCCGCAGGTCACGGTGATCTCCGTCTCCGGGTCCACCTCCATCCCGTAGGCCTCGGCGTACTTGCGGGTCAGCGCGAGACGCAGGCGACGCGAGCCCCAGGTGATCGCGTACTGGTTGACGTCGTCGTGGATGGCGCGCGCCGCCTCGGCCTTCAGCACATCGGGCGCGGCGAAGTTCGGGAAGCCCTGAGCGAGGTTGATCGCGTCGTGCTCGTTCGCCAGCCGGGTCATCCCCCGGATGACGGACTCCGTGAAGCCGTGCGTTCGGTTGGCGGTATGCATGGCGCAATGTGCGCCGGAGCCGGCTGACGCGGAAGGGCGAAAGCCCCACCGGCAGGATCCAGATCCTCCCACTAGCTTCATGGGTGCCGGTCGGCGTACAGTTGAGCATTACGAGCCCGCATGACGTCGGAACTCCCTCGCTCCGGCAGGCCCCATTGGCTCAGACGCGCAAGCCGCAGGTGTACCGCCCCGAGCGGGCCGAAG
>JAUWDL010000371.1 GCA_030608825.1 Gemmatimonadales bacterium | reverse complement strand
GGCGACGTCGTGCTCGACGCACGTTGGAGCCTTGTCTCTGGCTCGAAAGAGGCGGAGGTGCACATGCGACGATCACACTTCGTTCAGCCGGCGGGCGGCCCGGGATATGCCGATCTCGTAGAGGCGATGAGCAGGGCCCTGGATGCTCTCAGCCGCGAGCTCGCCCAGGAGATCCGGCGCGCGACCGGGAGTAACTGACAGCGCCCGCTTGAACGGCGAGTGGCGACAGGCGCTGGCTGCTAATCCGCTCCTTACCGACGCTCCTTCGCGCGCCGGATCAGGCGCACGACGCCGAGGAGAAGGAGCGAGCCCACCAGCGCGGCGATCAGATCCTCGAGGCTGATGCTCACCTCCGCGAGGCCCAGGTCGATCCTGAACAGTTTGAACAGCAGGCCGCCGATCAGCGCTCCGCTCAAACCGACGCCGAGGTTGCCGAGACGGCCGAATCCCTCGCGCTGCCGCTTCACCAACATGCCGGTGGCTGAGCCCGCGAGCGCGCCTACCACGAGCCAGACGATCAACTCTCCGATGGTTGGAGCCATCTTGCCTCCCTTCGCCCTATCTTTGCCGTCATGGGGGGAGCCGTAGAATCCGACACTCGCCGTTATCGCGGCTCGGCGACAGTGCGGCGGGGCGTGGCCGTGCTACCTCGTGGGCTCTCGGTTCTCGTATCGGTTTGGGTCTCGCTCGCCATGGCCGCCGCGAGCGGTTCCCTGCCGGGCCGACATCTTCTCGCCCAGGACACGATCTCGGAAACGCATTCCGACTCGACCGGCGATGCTCCGGCCGCCGCGATCGTCGACACCATCATCATCGACAACCGGGACATCTTCGACGAGGAGCAGGCCAAGGGCAACTTCTTCTTCCGGCTGGCGAACACGCTTCACATCAACACCCGCCCCTACGTGATCCGCCGCGAAGTCCTGTTCAAGCAGGGCGAGCCGCTGGACTCGCTGCGCCTCGCCGAGACCGCGCGGAACCTCCGCGCCCGCCGGCTCTTCACGCAGGTGACGATCGACACGGTGAGGCAGGACGACCGCCTCGCCGCCGTCATCCGGACCCGCGATGGCTGGACGACGACGCCGCGGATCAGCCTCTCCTTCGCCTCCGACGGTACGGTCACGGCCGTTCTCGGCGTGACCGACCGCAACCTCCTCGGCACGGGGAACTACGGGCGCGCCTGGTGGGTCAAGGGCGTGGACCGATCCGGCTTTGTCCTCCAGACCGCGCTGGACAGGCTGGGCGGCTCGCCGATGACGCTGGGCGGAGGCGTCTTCCTGCTCTCCGACGGGAACGCCGGCAACTGGGCCACGGGCGTCCCGTATCGCGCCTATCCCGATCAAAACGCCTTCATGTACGACGGGGAGGCCGCCGACCGGCGCATCCTTCAGTTCCGATCGACGAACATCGCGCTGGACACGACCCAGTACCAGCGTCGCGCGTTCACCAACCGCATCAACGGCGGCATCGCGCCCATCGCGAACTCCAGGGAGTACCTGCGCGTGGGCGGCACGGCCGAGGTTCGGAACGAGATCTACATCCTCCGGCAGGACACGGCGCTCGCGATCCCGGATACGGTCACGGCCACCATCGGCGGCTACGTGGGATACAGCCGGGCGGACTTCAACCTCGTTCGCTTCGTCAACGGTTTCGGTCAGGAGGATGTCAATCTGAGCCGAAGCCTCCATCTCTCCGTCAAGGTCACGCCGGAGGCGTTCGGCTGGGAGAGCTTCGGCGTCGGGCCCCGTCTCGACCTTTCGGCCGGCACGCGACTCGGCGCCGGCTACGCCCGCGGCTGGGTGGTGGCCAACGCCCTCTTCAACTCAGCGGGGTTGGACTCGGGACGCGTGGTGTTCGGCGCCACCGTGGCCGCCCGCCCCAGCCAGGAATCCAGGCACGTCACGGTCCTCAGCGTGCGCGGCGGCATGCAGGACAACCCGCCGCCGGGAGGAGAGTTCGACCTCGGCTTCAACGTCGCGCCGCGGGGATTCCCCCCTCACGCCTTCGTCGGCACCCGATCCCTCTCCGGCACCCTCGAGCACCGCTGGTACGCCTGGGATGGGATCTTCAACGTGATCAACGTCGGCCTGGCGGCCTTCCTCGACTACGGCGGCGCCTGGTATTCGGGGCAGCCGTCGCGATACGGCGGCAACATCGGGATGGGGCTGAGGATCGGCAGCGGCCTCAGTGCCGGGATAGGCCGCACCGCCCGGATCGACGTCGCCTACCTGTTCGGGGATGGCGTGACCGGCAGAACCGGAAGCCGCTGGTCCTTCAGCCTCGGGCCCAGCTTCGTCTTCTGACGGGCTCGCGAGCCAGCAAGTGGCGCGTCTCTCGGCGGCGGCGTGACCGGTCGGAAGCTGTGGCGCCGGGATCCGCACCATGCTATAGTCGCGCGCCAAGCTCCGAACCAAACGCCCAGGAACGATCAACGACGATCGAGGAACGACCTGACTACTGCGAAGGAGATTTACGCGCGATGAAGAAGCTTCTTTTCATGCTGATGCTGGTGTGCTCCGCCAGCGCCGCCCGGGCTCAGGTCGAGTCGGCGGTGGAGATCATGCGCTCGGACGTGCGGACCCAGAAGATCCAGATCCTCACGCAGGCGATGGAGTTCACCTCCGAGGAAGCGGCCGTGTTCTGGCCTCTCTACCGCGAGTACGACAACGCCAT
>JAUWDL010000045.1 GCA_030608825.1 Gemmatimonadales bacterium | reverse complement strand
ACCGCTCACGGACGAGGAGGCTCGGAGAATCCGGGACGCCGCGTGGGAGACCATGATCTCGCAGGTTCTGCTCGAGCAGGAGCTGGACCGTCTCTCGATCGAGATCAGTGACGCTGAGGTGCAAGAGGCTTTCCGAACGGCCCCACCACCCGATCTGATGGGCCATCCCGCCTTCCAAACGGACGGCAGCTTCGACTACGACAAGTATCGGCAGTTCTTCGCCAACCCGGTCGTCGACGAGGTTCTTCTGCTTCAGATCGAATCATACTACCGGAGCATCTTGCCTCGGCAGAAACTCGCCGAGCAGATCCAGTCGTCGGTATACGTGAGCGAGGACGAGGTCTGGCGTGCCTATCGGGACCGAAGCCAGACGGCCCGCGTCCGCTACGTGACCGTGGACCCGATGACCGACGTCGACGTGTCGGAGATCCTCGTGTCGGACGACGACATCCGTTCCTATTACCGTGAGCATCGCGACGATTACGAGAAGCCGGCAACCGCGATCGTGAGCATCGTCAGCCTCTCGGCCGCTCCGTCGGCGGGAGACACGGCGGCGGCGGCAGCCCGGGCGGACTCGCTACGCCAGATCCTGTCGGCCGGCGAAGCTGAGTTCGAGGAGTTGGCGCGAAGCCAATCATCCGATCTGGCGACCGCAGAAAGCGGCGGCAGCCTGGGTCGCTTCGCTCGAGGCGACCTGGCGGGCCCCCTCGGGGACGCGGCCTTCTCGATCGCCGTCGGGGGAACCTCCGAACCGATCTTCTCGCCGCGAGGTTACCACCTGCTGAGAGTGGACACCCGCGATGGCGACACGGCCACGGCGAGCCACATTCTCATCCCGGTCCAGCTCTCCGACGAGACCGAGGACCTGCTGTTTGACCAGCTGGATGAGCTGGAAGGCATAGCGCTGGACGGGGATCTGAAGACGGCCGCCGACTCGCTGGGCGTCCAGATCCGTGAGGCGATCACCCTTACCGAATCGACGGAATTCGTGCCGGGTGCGGGCGCCCTCGGAGTGGGCGTGGAGTGGGCGTTCGACCCGACGACCATCGTCGGGGACCTCAGTCAGTTCTTCGAGAACGCGAGCGGTTTCCACATTCTCGAGCTCGCTGCGGTGCGCGAGGGAGGAACGTTCGACCTGACCGAGGTGGAGGCGAGCATCGAGGGGCTGCTGCTCCAGCAGAAGAGGAAGGAAGCCGCCATGCGCATGGCGGCGGACGCTGTTTCCGACGGCGCCATGCTCGCCGACATCAGTCAGAGCACGGGTTGGCCGGAGCAGGTCACGCAACCATTCACGAGGCTGGAGTTCGTTCCGGGCCTCGGCCGCGACACGGAAGCCATGGGCGAGGCGTTCGGCCTACCGCAGGGAGTGACGGGCGGACCGGCAGACGCCGGCGAGACGATCGTCCTTCTGGAGGTGCTGGAGCGATCCGAGCCGTCCATCGAGTCGTTCGAGGCGACGAAGGACGGGATACGGGCTCAGCTCTCGCTGCAGCAGCAACAGCAACAGCTGAGTCAGTGGCTTCAGGGGCTTCGCGAGGAGGCAGACGTCATCGACCTCAGAGACCGCCTGGCGGCCCAGCAAGCACAGCAGACGAACTCGCCCTTCGGCTTCTAGGGGCCGGCGGCGGGCCCCGCGGTCTCGCTCTCGGCGGTCTTCGAGGAGGCCGACGCCTCTTCCTGACCGCCAGAGATCTCGGCTCCGCTCCCTCCCTCGATCTCCTTCACGGAATCCTTGAACTCCCGGATCCCCTTGCCCAGCGAACTGCCGATCTCCGGCAGTCGCCTCGCTCCAAAGAACAAAAGGATGATGAAAAAGATGAGGAGAAGCTCCCACATCCCGAGTCCACCAAACATGGCAATGCCCCCCTCGGCAGGGTCGTACTAGAGAAGCGACCTCGCGAACCACGCAACCAATAGTATCCCTATCACGCTCAGAATGTTCAAGCGCAGCATGAGCGGGCCGAGCGTGATCGCCACCACGTGGAGGTCGATCGACAACGGCCCGAGGCTCGCCGACAAGGTCGTGATGAAGAACTGTCTCGCGGCGCTCGCGGGCAGTGCCAGGATCAACAGCTCGGTAACCAGACCGCCCAGGAGCAACCCGCTCGCGACGATCAGCGCCACGCGGCGCGCCGTCGCCTTACGTCGACCGTACTCCATCGCTCAGCTCTGCCTCTGTGTCACAAAATCGACCGCCGCGTGTAGCGCATCCAGACAATCGCCCACCGGTAGGCCTTCCAGGCAACTTCGCGCCCGATCGCCATACTCCTCGCCGCGGCTCCTGGCGTATTCCAGCCCCCCGGTTCGGCCGACAGCTTCCACGACGGTCCGAACCGCATCATCGGGAGGATCGGGCCTGTTGAACAGGTCTCGCACCACGCGCTGGTCGGACGGCGCCATCTCGCGAAGCGCGGCGATCAACGGGAGGGTGACCTTGTGCTCCCGCAGGTCCTGTCCGCTCGGCTTTCCGGTCACGTCCGCCGGTGCCGTGTAGTCGAGCAGGTCATCCGTAACCTGGAACGCCATGCCCAGGTTGAAGCCGAAGTCCTTCAGCGGTTCGCGAGTGAAGCCAGCTCCGTACATCCCGCCGAGCTCACAGGCAGCGGCCATGAGCGCGGCGGTTTTGCACTCGCAGAGGCGATAATAATCCTCTTCCGAGAACATTAATGTATCATGTGATACCAACTGCCGCATCTCACCAATTGTCATTCGATTAGCTGCATATCCCAGCATGTAGATCGGCTCGACATCGCCCAGGAGGGCCAGCTCCATGACCGCCCTCGAGTAGAGGTAATCCCCCATTATGATCGCGATCTGGTGGCTGAATCGCGCGTTCACCGTGGGAAGGCCGCGTCGCCGGACCGAGTGGTCGACGGCATCATCGTGGACCAGCGTCGCTACGTGGATCAGCTCCACCACCGCGGCGAGGCGAATCGCGTTCTGGGAGGGCTGGTCCCCGACCCCGTTTGCCAGCAGCAGGATCGCGGGCCGAAAGAGCTTCCCGCTCAATGAGAGGATGTACTCGCTTACCGCGTCGGTCGCCTCGTAGTCCGCCGGCACCATGCTCGTGATGGCGGCCTCTACCTCTTCGAGACGCTGAGCGACCGGCTCCTTGACTATCTGGAGAGTGGGGGGAGCTGCTTCGAACATCCTCTGTTCCGTCGGGAACGAGCGTTTGCGTGTACCTGCACCCGCCCTCGGACCGGCAGCCCGAATTCGGCAAGAGCGCGGCCCAATGTAGAGAGCCTCCGCCGCGATTGTCAAAGCCGAAAGGACCGAGTTCTCCCGCGGTTGCGCCTCCAGCGCGCAAGATCAGGGGAAGCCCGACAAACCCTGCTGGTCGTATCCGAATTGGAGCTCCGGCGCATCCTTCAGGCCGACGGAAAAGTTGAAGATCAGGTTGCCGTTCGGTGACTTGCTGAAGCCGAAGACAGCCTGCCAGCGGTGCAGGTCCCTCTCGAGGGTCACGATCTGTGCCCCGAACTGGCCTTGAGTGATGTTGTACTGCGTCGTCCAGCGCATCCGCCAGTTGGGCGTCGGCCGCAGCGCGATGGTGCCGCCCACCGACTGGCTCTCGTCGCCGCCCTCCTCCGGCCGCGAACGCACCAGCGAGTAATTGAACTGAACGTTCCAGGGGCCGGACGAGCCACCGTCGAAGCGATCATCCCTTTCAAAGGAGTTGAGACGTCGGCGGGAATCCAGGCGCTGCGACGAGTTCGCCAACGCCAGGGGTTGATCCCTGCCGCTCCTGCCGATCCCGAAAATCGACCCGATACTTCGGGATGAGCCGAAGCCGAAGCTGGCGCCTACCGAGGACAGGTACATGTTGAAATCCCGGTCGGCGCCGGAGCCTCTGAAGAGGTCGAACTCGATGTTCGTGGCCACTCCGCGCAGCAGGTCCGACGTGATGCTCGTGCGCCACCGCTCGGTGACCAGCTTCGGCTGGTCGGCGCGCTCGAAATCGAACACCAGCGGAGTGGAGTTCAGAGAGAGGAGAACGACGCTCTGCTCGGTGGCGGGCCGCCTCCGCGCAACCTGATCCAGCCTCGACCTCGCGTCCGGGCCGGCTCCGGCCGCGTCGGCGCGGTCCGCTAGCGCCTCCGCGGCGGAGGCCTCCAGCGAATCGGCGGCGGCGGAATCCGCCATGACCTCGGCCTCCGGTCTCTCCAGCGGAAACTCATCCCCCGGCGGAAACTCATCTTCCAGCGGCTCCTCCGGCAACGGCCCCTCGCCCGGGAGCTCGCCGGGCAGCCGCGGCCCCTCCAGCACCTCGGGTGCCTCCATCGGGCCCAGAACCTCCAGCTGCTCGCGCTGCGCCTCCTCCTGCACCCGGGGCTTCAGCTTCGCCTCGAAAGTCTGGTTGAAGTTGATCTGCAGTCGGTTCTGAGCCGCACCGGAGGGAACGGGAATCCCCGGGATGTTGGCGATGGAATCCGGCACCTCCACGGCGGGCGCGTACGCCCAGGTGAATTGTGGAGAGAACTTGTGCCGGATGCTGGAGAAGGGGCCGAATCCAGGCCAGAATCCGAAGATGTCCGTCGTTAGCGTGACGCCGACGTTGAAGCGTGTGGGCACGGTGACAAAGCTGCGTCCCGTGCTGTCCGAGCGGAACAGGGCGCCGTCGACGGACACCCTCGGACGCAGCGTCGTCGAGCCCACCAGCCCGAGCCGGTAGCTCGCTGCCACGTTCCAGCGGCCCGTGCCCTGCAGCTCTTCGGCCAGGTCGTTCCCCAGAGAGTCGGCGGGAACCGTAGTCTGCTCGGCATAGTCGGCCGAACCGCTGATGCTCAGCTCGCGGAGCGTGAAGGAGCTGGATATCCCACCCGTCGTGGAGCGTTTGTCATCCCCGAAATCACGGGTCTGTTCGGTTCGCTGGAAGTTGAGGCCGCCGCTCCAGGTAAGGTTGTTGAACGCCCCCTGTTGGCTGGCCGGGGCTCGAAACAGCGTCACCGGAGAGAAGCTCATGTTAAGGGAGGGCAGCGTGAGGTCCACCCGGCCATCCTCCTCGAGGAACTGCCTGCGCCGAGCGCTCAGCGATACATTTCCGAAGCCGAAACGGTGGTTGAGGCCGAGGTCCGAGGTGATGATCGCGGTCTGCTCCCGGGGATCGAAGCTCTGGTCCTCGAATACCTGCGTGTCCAATACGTACTGAGCGTTGATCCTGAGCTGGGTCTTGGGCGTCAGATCCTGATTGTGGCTCCAGGCCAGCGACAGATTCGTGCCCGTCTCTCCGAAGCTGTAGCTGGTAAGCAGGTTTCCCTGCAGGAAGTCCTTCAGGAACTTGTACCGGTAGGCACCGTTCACCCGAGTGAACCGACCTCCGAACCAGTCGACCGTGAACTGGGCATCCATGAAATCGTTGATCGCCCAGTAATAGCCGAAGTCCGTGATCTGCCGCCCGATGTCCCCCGAGCTCAAGAAGTCGTTGATCCCGAAGCGAGGTGGAATCAGGCCGCTGCGGCGTCCCGGGCGGATGTCCTGCGCGATAAAGGGAAGCCAGGCGATCGGCACGTTGCCCACATAGAGGACCACGGGCCAGGCCACGAGCGTGTTCTCGTTGACGAGCTTGATCTGTCCGGAGGCGAAGCGGTAGTGAGGGACCTCGAGCTCGCACGAGGTAAACTCCCCCGACAGGACGAACAGGGTATCCCTGCCCGCCGGAATCGCGTCTCCCCGGACCCTCCACGTCGCTCCTCGATCTGCGAACTGGGTCTCGGCATCGAAGATCGTACCCTTCAGGGTCGCGACATCGTAGTAGAGCGGGCCCGAGTCGCTGACGACCTCGGCCTGATCGGGCCCGAGGAGGGCGATGGCACCGAGCGCGGAGATGAAGCGTGCTCTCGCCAAGTAGGTGATCGAGTCGGCCCGGAGAACGGCCTCCTCGTAGTTGGCCTGGGCCTCCCCCATGAGCCGCACCGATTCCAGCTCCAGGTCGAGCTCGACCCGCGCACCACGGTACTCGAGGATTCGAAAGCCGGGCAGATTGACGAGCTGCGAGAAGACGTCGTCTCGCTCCGGGAAGCCGCCCTCGCTGAGCGCCTCGCGCCGCGCGTCTACGTCGGCGACGCGCGTGGAGGTGGAGTCCACGGCCACCGAATCGGTGTCGGCAGGCAGGCCGCTGCGCTGTGCATCGAGGATCCGCGGGTCGGGCCGGGGCACGGAGTCGGGGGGAACGGAATCCGGCGGAGCTCCGCCCTCCTGCGCGAAGCCGGACTGCCAAGGCAGCGCGGAGCAGGCCGCGAAGGCCGCGCACACCGCGAGCGCCCGGCCGGCCGGCTTCATCGTTCCGGGAGGGGTCTGCTCTCCTCGGCGCCGACGCCCTTTCGGCGGATCGCCACTCGGGTGAGCCAGATCGAGAGCTCATACAGCAGGACGAGCGGCATGAGAAGCATCAGCATCGTCCCCGGGTCGGCCGGGGTCAGCAGGGCCGAGAGAGCGGCGAGTATTACGATCGCGTGCCGGCGGTACTTGGCGAGCGATGTGGGCGTCACGATCCCCAGCAGGCCCAGCACGACCAGGACGACGGGAAGCTGGAAGAGCACGCCGAACGCCAGGATCACGCCCGTGGCGAACTTCAGATACTCATCGATCGTGATGATCGGGGAGAGGCTCTCCGCCTGGAACGTCAGCAGGAAGCGAAGGCCGATAGGGAGTGCCAGGAAGTAGGCCATGCCCACGCCGGCGGTGAACAGGACGATGCCCCCCATGGCTCCCGGCACGATGTACCTGCGTTCGCTCTGGTTGAGAGCGGGCGAGAGAAAAGCCCACGCCTGATAGATCAGCATCGGAAGCGCCAGCAGCAGACCGGCGGCGACGCCCAGCTTCAAGCTCACGAAGAACGGCGTGGTTGGACTGGTGAATACGAGTTTGCGGCCCGGCAGAAGCTCTCGAATCGGCCGTTCCAGCACTCCGATTACGTTCAACTCGACGACGGCCAGAAAGCCGATGATGGAGCCCACCATGATCGCGATCAGGCTCCAGATGATGCGCCACCTCAGCTCTTCGAGGTGGTCCAGGAACGGCATCTCGCCGCTGTCGCGGGGCATCACTCCTCACCGGATGGCCCGTCGGCCCGATTTCCCGAGCCGCGGAATAAGTCAGCCTGTCCCGGTTTCTCGTATCGCCGGCGTCTCTGCAGCTCGTGTACCTCCCGCTCGAACTCCGTGGTTTCTTGAAAGTTTCGGTACACCGAGGCGAAGCGAACGTACGCGACCTGATCGAGGCCTGAGAGGCGCTCCATCACCAGCTCGCCGATGCGCGCCGTGTTCGCCTCCCGGCCAGCGGAGCTCGCCAGCTCTTCCTCGATGGCATCCACGAGCTCGTCGATCGAGTCGGCCACCGGCCGCTTGGCGCATGCCACCTGTATGCTGCGCTTGAGCTTCGAGCGTTCGAACGGCTCGACGACGCCACTCTGCTTGCGCACCGTGAGCGGTTCTTCCTCAAGGTGTTCGTAGGTCGTGAAGCGGCGCCCGCATGCCGCGCATTCGCGGCGGCGACGAACCGAGCTGCCGGCTCGGACGAGCCTCGAGTCGACGACTCGATCGTCGAGGTGCTGGCAGCTCGGACAGCGCACGGTGTTCCCGGCAGCCGAGGGGCGACGCCGCTAGCCGCTGCGGGCTGCTGGGCTCGAGGCTGGACTACTGTCGGAGGTCGCTGAGACGTCGCTCGGCAAGGATGGCCTCATCGCTGTTGGGATAGCCTCGGACGACGCGCGAGAAAAACTCGATGGCATCCTGGGTGTTTCCCCGATCCATCTCGATTCGGCCGCTCGCGTAGAGGGCCGACGGAGCGCGACGGGAGTTCGGGTACAGCTCCAGCACTCGAGCGTACTCCGCCAACGCGGCGGCGGGATCATCTGTTTCCTCGTACGTGCGCGCCAGATAGAACTGAGCATCGGGCGCCAGCTCGCTATCGGAGTAGATGCGGAGATACTCCGCGAAGCCCGCTCGTGCGGTCGCGTA
>JAUWDL010000349.1 GCA_030608825.1 Gemmatimonadales bacterium | reverse complement strand
CTGGAGGATGTCCACGAGGGCGTCCTCATCCAGCTCGTGCAGCGCGACAACGACGGGAATGCGTCCAACGAGCTCGGGGATGAGCCCGTACCGCAGCAGGTCCTCGGGCTCGCAATGCTCGAACGGGTTGTCGCTGATGCGCGCGTCCTCCTCCGGGTCGCTGAAGCCGATCAGCCGCTTGCCGAGCCGGCTCTCGATGATGTCCTCCAGGCCGTCGAACGCTCCGCCGCAGATGAACAGGATGTTCTTGGTGTCGATCTGAATGTACTCCTGCTGCGGATGCTTCCGGCCTCCCTGAGGCGGAACGGAGGCCACGGTGCCCTCGAGGATCTTCAGGAGAGCCTGCTGCACGCCCTCGCCCGAGACGTCTCGCGTGATGGAGGGGTTGTCGCTCTTTCGGGCGATCTTGTCGATCTCGTCGATGTAGACGATGCCCCGCTCGGACTCGGCGACGTTGTAGTCGCCGGCCTGGAGCAGGCGCACCAGGATATTCTCGACGTCCTCGCCGACGTAGCCCGCCTCCGTGAGGGTCGTGGCGTCGGCGATCGTGAACGGAACCTGGAGCATGCGGGCGAGCGTCTGCGCCAACAGGGTCTTTCCGACGCCCGTCGGACCGAGGAGAAGGATGTTGGACTTCTCGATCTCGACCTCGTCGACGAGACCCTGGTTGTTGATGCGCTTGTAGTGGTTGTAGACGGCGACGGACAGGCTCTTCTTCGCCTCTTCCTGCCCGATGACGTACTCGTCAAGGATGTCCTTGATCTCGAGTGGCGGCGGGATGTCCGTGAAGCGACCGGCGGCTTCGCGCTCCTCCTCTTCCGCCAGGATCTCGTTGCAGAGCGCTATGCACTCGTTGCAGATGTAGACGTTCGGTCCGGAGATGAACTTCTTTACGCTCTCCTTGGACTTCCCGCAAAACGAGCAGCGTAGGTTCTTCTCGCCCGCCATGCTATCGCCTCTCTGCCCTCGTCCGTCCTGCCTAGGCCTCTACCTCGATCTTCTCGACCTTGGCACGCTTGCCGTTCTCAGCCAACGCGTCGTTGCGCTCGATCACCTGATCGATGAGCCCATATTCGACCGCTTCCCGGGGTGACATGAAGCGGTCTCGATCGACGTCTTCCGAGACTTGCTCGAGCGTCTGTCCCGTATGGGAGGCGAGAATCGAGTTCAGGCGTTCCCGCGCGTGGAGGATCTCCTTCGCCTGAATCTCGATATCGGCCGCCGTTCCCTGCGCTCCGCTCGAGGGCTGATGGATCATGATCCGCGAGTTGGGAAGCGCCGAGCGCTTGCCCTTGGCGCCCGCGGACAGAAGCACCGCTCCCATCGACGCGGCCATCCCCATGCAAATAGTGGACACCGGCGCGCTGAGGAACTGTATCGTGTCGTAGATCGCCAGGCCCGCGTAGACGCTGCCGCCCGGACAGTTGATGTAGATGTTGATGTCCTTCTCCGGGTTATCCGCTTGAAGGAACAAGAGCTGAGCGATGATGATGTTCGCGACGTCGTCGCTGATCGGCGTGCCGAGAAAGACGATCCGGTCCATGAGAAGACGCGAGAAAATGTCGTACGTCCGCTCACCGCGACTAGATCGCTCGATTACATACGGCGCGTAAAGTGGCATGGTTTATCCTGTTACGCTTCCGGTTCGTCGTCTGACGATGTGGGCCCTTTCGTCCTCAGCGCAAGCGGCGCGCCGCGGCGCGCTCCAGCGCTGGCCCGGGCGAGCGGCCCGCGTTCAAGGTGCTACCCGCTCCGCCTCGCGAGTTTCCAAGCTGCGAGGGCCGCGATCACTCGACCGTGGAAAGCCCCTCCAGGTGCTCGAAAGCGCCGTCGATGACGACCCGCCGGCGCACCGACTCCAGCCCGCCTTGCCTGAGCCATTGGCGTCGGAGCTCCTTGGCATCCACCCCACGTCGCTCCGCGTTCGTGGCGATATGCGCGTCGACTTGCGCATCGCTCACCTCGATGCCGAGATCCTGGATCAGATGCTCGAGCACGAGCTCGCGCTTCAACTGCTGCTGAGCGATCGGGCGCACCGATCGCCGGGCTTCAGCCGCTTCGGCTTCCCGGGTTTCGGCGGCCTCGCGGTCCGACCCGAGAATCCGGTCGAGGTAGCCCTCTACGAGGGAGTCCGGCACCTCGAACGGGTTGGCCTCGACGATGGAATCCAGGATCTCGTCGCGAACGCGTTGTTCGGACTCCTCCTCCTGACGCCTGAGCAGATCCTCTCGGATCTGTCGCCTAAGGTCTCCGAGCGTTTCGAACTCGCCGACCTGCGAGGCGAAGTCATCGTCCAGCGGGGCCAGACGGCGGCGCTTCGACTCGACCAGATCGATCTCCAGCCGCCGTGTCTGCCCCGCCATGGCGGTGTCTCCGAAGTCATCCGGGAAGCGAACGGAGAACGTGCCGCTCTCACTCGGCGAGAGGGTCCTGACGGCTTTCTCCACGTCCTCGATCGCGTATCCGCCTCCGAGCGGAAACCGATACAGCTCTCCGCCGTCCGCCTCTTCCGGCCCGGCGTCTCTAGCCGCCGGGCCGGCTCTCTCTTCTGCCGGTCCCGCTCCTTCTCCTGTCGCTCCGGTCCCGACGCTCGGCGAACTGCTTTCTTCCGAGCCCTCCGCGCTCGCGGCTTCGTCCAGGTTCGTGATCCGCACGGCGACGAGATCGCCTTCCTCCGGTGGCGTCTCGGAGGGCTCCCACACGCCGCGCTCTTCCCGAAGTCGCTGGAGCACGCCCTCGACATCGTCGTCGGCCACCGAAACCTCGGGGCGC
>JAUWDL010000364.1 GCA_030608825.1 Gemmatimonadales bacterium | reverse complement strand
CCGCCGACTACGAGCGGACGCTCGTCTTTCGCAACGAGGAGGGCTTCAGCTACGGAGCGGTCTCGCCGGACGAGCGTTATATCGCACTGTCGAAGGCCAATACGACCAGCGACAGCGACATCTATCTCTATGACCGTCTTGCAGATAAGCTCCGTCACCTGACGCCGCACGAAGGTGAAGTGGTGAACGATCCGCAGGCCTTTGCGCCGGACGGCTCCGCTCTGTATATGCGGACGGATGAGGGCCACGAGTTCGCCTACCTCGCGCGCATCGACCTGGAGACGGGAGAGCGCGAGCCCGTCATACGGCCCGACTGGGATGTCTCGTACGCCTATTTTTCGCGTCCGGGCAACTACCTGATCCTGGGCATCAACGAGGACGCTCGTACCCGAATCAGGGCCTACGAGTACCCGTCCATGCAGGAGATCGATCTCCCCGATGCCGGCGTTCTCGACATCACGTCGGTGGGGATGTCGGCCGATGAGAGCCGGCTCGCCTTCTATGCCAGCACGCCGAGGACTCCTCGCAATCTGTACGTCGCGAGCGTGGAGGGAGAGCGGGGAAGCGGGCCAAAGCGCTTGACCGATACGCTCAATCCCGAGATCGACCCGGAGCATCTCGTCACCGCCGAGCCCGTGCGCTTTGCTTCCTATGACGACGTAGAGATCCCGGGGATCCTGTACCGGCCTCACTCCGCCTCGGCCGACGCCCCGGTACCTGCTCTGGTGTGGGTGCACGGCGGTCCAGGCGGCCAATCACGCATCGGCTACAGCAACCTGATCCAGTACCTCGTGAACCACGGCTACGCCGTGTACGCGATCAACAACAGGGGCCGCAGCGGGTACGGCAAAACCTTCTACAAGATGGATGACCGAAAGCACGGAGACGCCGACCTGGATGACTGCGTGGCCAGCAAGGGGATGCTGATCGAGACCGGGTGGGTGGATCCGGACCGAATCGGCATCATCGGGGGCAGTTACGGCGGATACATGGTGCTGGCCGCCCTGACCTTGCGTCCCGAGGAGTTCGCCGTCGGGGTGGACCTGTTCGGCATCTCGAACTGGGTAAGAACACTCGAGAGCATCCCTCCCTGGTGGGAGTCTTTCCGTGAGGCGCTCTATCTGGAGATGGGCGATCCGGCCGAAGACAAGCAGGCGCTGTACGACAAGTCGCCCCTCTTCCACGCGGACCGGATCCGACGGCCGCTGATGGTGCTGCAGGGGGCGAACGACCCCAGGGTCATCCAGGCCGAGTCCGATGACATCGTCGAGGCCGCCCGAGCCAACGGCGTTCCGGTCGAGTACCTGCTCTTCGAGGACGAGGGGCACGGCTTCGCCAAGAAACAGAACCAGCTCGAGGGCTGGCGGGCGGTGCTTGCCTTCCTCGACCGCTACCTCAAGACGGGCGAGCTGGAGATGGCCGACCCGGCCGACTGAGGCCGGCCCGCCCGCTGCGTTGCCGTCCCGCCCGCTGCGTTGCCGGCTAGTCGGAAGCGGAGAGCATCGCCTCCCGCGTCGCCTTGAACTCCGTGCCCGGCTTCCACTCGGGCCACGCATCCGCCTCGGCGACCGCGTTCCCGACGAGGAAGAGCAGCCGGAAGTCGTCCACGGCTCCCGCGAGGTCCCACTCGGGCTTCACCTCATCGGACGGCTTGTGGTAGTCCCTGGCGGTGTACTCGCTACGCTTCTGCTCTCCGTAACCCTCTGGCTTGCCGACGAAGCGCGTCCCCTGCGACACGTACAGGGCCGGCACCCCTTCCTTGGCGAACTCGAAGTGATCGGAGCGATAGAAGGAGCCCTTCTCCGGCTCCGGGTCGGGTCGCACCACTCGACCCATCTCGTCCGCCGCCGTACCGAGCACGTCATCCAGCGTGGAGTTGCCGAGGCCCACGACGACGATGTCCTCGGTGCGGCCCCAGAGGTTGGCCCCGTCCATGTTGATGTTCGCGAGGGTCTTCTCCAGCGGATACAGGGGGTTCTGCGCGTAGTACTTGGCCCCCAGCAGCCCCTTCTCCTCCGCGGTTACCGCGAGAAACAGAACCGACCGACTGGGCGGAACCTCCAGCGTCGCGAAGGCGCGGGCGATCTCGAGCAACCCGGCGGTGCCTGACGCGTTGTCCTTGGCCCCGTTATAGATCTGGTCGCCCTCGAGGCTCTCGTTCCGTCCCAGATGATCCCAGTGGGCCGTATAGACCACGTACTCATCCGCCAGGTCGGGATCCGACCCCTCGAGCTTCGCCAGCACGTTCCGGGAGCTGATCTCGCGGATCTCGTTGCGCACCGTCACGCTGGCCGTGCCTCCCAGCTCGACGGGCCGAAACGTCGGATCCGCGGCGGCAGCCTTCATCTCATCGAAGTCGACACCCGCCGCGTCGAAGAGTCGCCTCGTGGCGTCGAGGTGCATCCAGCCGGTGATGGGAGACGGCCTGGACGCTTCTCCGTCGGCAGCGATGATGAAGCGCTCCCGGCCCCAATTCGCGGCCGGCACCGCCCACGGATATCCGGCGGGAGCGGTCTCGTGGATCACGAAGACGGCTGCCGCGCCGAGCTCGGCGGCGATCTCGTACTTGTAGGTCCAGCGACCGTAGTAGGTCATCGCCCGCCCGTTGAACATCTCCGGGTCCAGCTCGGACGGGTCGTTCGGGTCGGGGATCGCGGGATCGTTGACGAGCATCAGAAGCGTCTTGCCCGCCAGGTCCGCGCCCTTGAA
>JAUWDL010000076.1 GCA_030608825.1 Gemmatimonadales bacterium | reverse complement strand
CGGCCACCATTCCACATCACCACCCCAGCTGCCTCTCGGCGGCCTGCGCGCGAGCGCTCGTACCTGGTGGCCGCGGCCCAGGAGCCGGCGCACGAGGTGCTGGCCCATGAAACCCGTGGCACCCGCCACGAGAACCCTGCGAGGCTGGCCAAAACCCGCGAGCAGCGGCTCAGGAGCCTGCTCGGTCCGTCGCTCCCGAGTCAAGGCCGGGCCCCATGCGAATAGCGGGCCCGTGATGGGACCCGCGTCGGGCTTGTAGGTCACAAAACAAGAAGATCTGAGGCGCCGTATACGGGCGCAACCGAGCCGAGAAGCCTTCGGGGTTGAGCTCGAGGCGTCCCCGCGGCCTCTATAGGAGTGCGGGGGCCTCTTCCTCTTCCGCTGGAGCGAGCGAGGCGGCGTTCACGCCGTCGAGCAACACGAACTCCTGAACGATGATATCCGTGGTCGGAATCGTGACCCCATCCCGCTCGTAGGACCCGTACTCGACGCGACCTTCCACGTAGAGCCGGCTGCCTCTTTGCACGAAGCGCGCAGCGATGTCGCAGGCCTTGCCCCAGAAGGTGAGGCGGTGCCAATCAGTCTTCCGCTGCTCCTCGTCGTTCTGGCGGAAGAAGCGGTCGGTGGCGAGCGAGAGGTGCGCGACCGGCGTGCCGCCACTCGTTTCGCGCACATCCGGATCGGAGCCGGCGTTGCCAACGAGAATGATCCGGTTGATCGATCGAGCCATCGTACTCCTCCTTGTTCAACGGCGTTCGGAGGCCCGAACAGGCCTCTCTTCTGCGTTCAGTATGACGGCCTCGTCGATCTCGCCTACCCTTCATGTGCCAGATCGGGATCTGGCACACGGCCGCTGCACGGAGGGTTTGCCAGAGCCGATGCTATGCCTCAAGATCGAGGCATGCGTGTGGACAGAAAGCGGCGTGAGTGGTCGGACGTGCGGAGAGGAGCCTGGTTGATCTTCGTCCTCGTCACCATCGGCACGGCCATCTTCTTCGTGGATGAGGTGCGGCGCGCCGTCGAAAGCGGCGCCACACTCGTGCTGATCGCGCAGGAAGCGGGCGAGCTCCGGCCGGGAGCGGCAGTCTGGGTCGCCGGGAAGCACGCGGGCAAGGTGGTCGAGATTCGCTTCCTCGAGGGAGGCGGCCCGGGGTCTCCCAACCTCCTCGTCCGGACGGTCCTGACCCGTGAGGCGGCGCGCGTGTTGCGGCGAGACGCTCGCGCGACGATAGAGCCTTCCGGCCTCCTGGCACCCTTCGTCGTAAGCCTCGAGCCCGGCAGTGCGGGCCAGCCGGCGTACAGCTACGATGACACGTTGCAGGCGAATCTCTCGCTCACGATGACGGATGTCGCGGCCTTCGGGGACAGCCTACGACGTGTCGTGGCCGAGCTGAAACCCCTGGCCACCCGCCTCAAGAAAGACGCTGCGGTCGGCGGCGGAACCCTTGCCGCTCTGTCGCGATCGAAGGGTACGTTCGCCGAATTGCGGGCAAATCTGTCTGCGCTCGACGAGCTGGCGGCCGAACCCGGGTCCCTCGGACTGCTCCTGGCCGACACGTCGCTGGCAACCGGGCTCCGCCGGTCGATCGAACGGCTTCAGGCTGTGGCGCTCGAGGCGTCCGGCAGAGAGGCTCCCAAGCGCTTCGGTGACGCGGTCCGGGCGCTCGCCGGGAACCTGGCTTCCCTCGACCGACACCTGAGCTCGGCTCGCGGAACGGCGGGTCGAGCGATCCATGACCGGGAGATCCAGAACCAGATCCGGCTCTTTCGGGCGCGCGCAGACTCGGCGAGGGCGGAACTCGCCCGCAGACCGTTCAGGTGGCTGCGCGTGCAGCTCTTCTAGGGGATCGCCCCCGGTCCGCCCAGGAGCCCGCGAGCCCGCTACCGCTTGCCTGAGGGAGGCAGGCGGCCCTGGAGAACGAACTCCACCTTCTCCTTCTTCCGCTTCCCGCGACGAATCACGACGATGATCGATTCGACCACGTCCATCCGGTCCTCGAGCGCGACGGTGAACTCGGCGGAGCCATCGGCCGCGGCCACCCGGGTCCGAACGACCTTGCCGGGCTTGGCCTCAGCCTGTCGCGCCGGGTTTCGGAAGATGGTCAGCCGGGAGCGCCTGCGGCCCCGCGCTAGCTTTCGTGAGATCTTGACCCTGCTCAACCATTCGGGCTGGTACACTCTGATCCACTGCTCGCCGCGCTGGTCGACCCCGCGAGCTTCACGATTATGGCGCGCCATCAGCTCCTCCCGGCTTGACCCGTTTCTCGACCGTGGTTATTCATACTCTCGAATCCACTCCGCTTCTGCGACTTCTTGACACTATCCTGGAAATCCTGACGCTAACCGAAAACCCCTAGAGGGGCCTTCACTCCGACGGAGTTCGTTCCGTGGACATTGCAGAACTGAAGTCCAAATCCATCGCCGGCCTTCACGAGATGGCCGAGGAGTTGAGCATCCACAACTACTCGGGCCTTCGAAAGCAGGACCTGATCTTTCGCATCGAGCAGAACCTCCTCGACTCGGATGTCGTCCTTCGCGGCGAGGGAGTTCTCGAGATTCTGCCGGAAGGCTACGGCTTCCTCCGCAGTCAGGATTGGAACTACCTCTACGGCCCAGACGACATATACGTCTCCCCGTCGCAGATCAAGCGCTTCGACATGCGAACGGGTGACACCGTGGCCGGCCAGGTCAGGCCTCCCAAGGAGGGCGAGAAGTATCTGGCCCTGTTGAAGGTAGAGACGGTCAACAGCGAGGACCCGGAAAAGGCCAAGCACCGGATCGGCTTCGACAACCTGCGCCCGCGATATCCCGAGGAGAAGCTGAACCTGGAGCATGACGACGGCGACATCTCGATGCGCATCCTCGATCTCATCGCGCCCATCGGAAAGGGACAGCGGAGCCTCATCGTCTCGCCTCCGAAGGCGGGTAAGACCATTCTCCTCCAGAAGATCGCCAACTCCATCCTGCACAATCATCCGGAGTGCAAACTGATCGTCCTTCTCATCGACGAGCGCCCGGAGGAGGTCACGGACATGGAGGAGAACGTGGCGGCCGAGATCATCGCCTCCACGTTCGACGAGCCAGCGGACCGGCACACCCAGGTGGCGGAGATGGTGCTCGAGAAGGCGAAGCGATTGGTGGAGTACCAGCAGGACGTGGTCATCCTGCTGGACTCGATCACTCGACTCGCCCGAGCGTACAACACGACCGTGCCCCACTCGGGCAAGATCCTCTCCGGGGGCGTGGACGCCAACGCCCTCCATAAGCCGAAGCGGTTCTTCGGTGCGGCTCGCAACATCGAGGAGGGAGGAAGCCTCACGATCTGCGCGACCGCGCTCGTCGACACGGGAAGCCGCATGGACGAGGTGATTTTCGAAGAGTTCAAGGGAACGGGCAACAGCGAGGTGATTCTGGATCGACAGATCGCCGACAAGCGTATCTATCCCGCCCTCGACCTCAACCGCTCGAGCACCCGAAAGGAAGAGTTGCTGCTCTCGGACACCGAGCTCAACCGGATGTACCTGCTCCGCAATTTCCTCTCGGACATGCCGCCGGCCGAGGCCGTGCAGTTCCTCATCGAGCGCCTGAGCCGGACGAGCAACAACCAGGAGTTCCTCGACTCGATGACGGCCGGCGAGTAGCAGGTGTCCCCGCGCCGCCGTAACGCGACCGCCCGGGGTCTTGGGGCGACCTGCTAGAGCGTGACGGGAAGCGACGAGACCGACTCGACGTCGGAAGCGTATCTGACGGCGCTCTCTCACCACGGCATCTGCGATGTCCAGCCGGTCTATCGCCAGTTTCTCCGGCGTCTGAAGGCGAATGACGCCGGCCTCTACGAGGAAGCCGTCGAGCGGTACCAGGCGGACGTGATCGGCGGAGCGGAGGTCGACTCGGATCCGCTGCTCAGGTGGGTGCGATACGGGGCGTGGCTTGCCGGGCAGATCGCTCCCGGACAGCTGGTCGCGGTCGATCCCCAGGGCCGGGCTCGAAAGCCCGACGGCCCTCCACCGCTCGGCCCTTTGCTCCTTCACCTCCCCGAGGGCAAGGGCGAGCGGGGAGTCCCGATCGCCGTGCCGGCCGACCCCAGCGAGGCTCAGGAGGCGACCCGGAAGCTCCTCTGCGGCTAGCTCTGCCACCTCTCGGCCACGCCGCCGCCGTCTCGCCCGGCGAAGAGGACCGCCTGGACAGGGTCAGTCCAGCTCGAGCCTGTTGTTCGAACGGTCCGCGTCCAGCAGCACGAAGTCCGGGTCGATCTCCACTTCACCGGGACGGTCCGATGTGATGACCTCGACCAGCTGAGATCGCGAACGGGACTCCGCCACCACCACCTTCCGGTCCACCCGCACGCTCACGGGCATCCAGATCTCACCCAGACGCTCGACCTCCACGATCGTGCGCCAGCGGCCGTCCGCCAGACGCTCCAGGTCGACGTCTCGGACGGCGTAGTCCAACGTGTCGCTACCGTGCAGCCATGCTTCGAAGAACCACTTGAGCTGCCTTCCGCTGACAGCCTCCGCGGTTTGGAGGAAATCGGACTCGGTCACGTGACGGAACCGGTGGCGCGCGTAGTACTCGCGCAGCAGACGTCGGAAGTCATCCTCGCCCAACAGCTCGCGTAGCATCCGGAAGATGGCGGAAGCCTTCGCGTAGGACATCGCGCCGTACATCTGGAAGCTCGAGAAGTCCTTGGCAGGGGTGCTCACCGGCTCGGCGATACCCAGCTTTTCCAGCCGCGCCAGGCCGTCCATCGTACTCAGCCACACGCCGGGACCCGCCTGCCCTTCCCGAAACCACGCGGTCAGAAAGCTCGCGAAGCCCTCATCCAGCCAGGCCTCCCGCCACTCGTTGTTCGCCAGTATTCCATGCACGTACTGGTGCGCGACCTCATGAAGGATCAGGCCTTCGCCGGCGGATCCGTTCATGACGAGCATCGGGAACTCGGTCCCTCCGCCCTCGAGCCGATGAAGGTTGGTCAGCTGAGGGTACGGATAGGGACCGAAGATTTCCTCCAGCCATCGCAGCGCGCCGACCGTCCTCTCGAGGGCCAGGCCTCCGCCCCACGATTCCTCATCTCCGGGCCGATACAGCACGTGGATCGCCAGCTCGGTTGGCGCGTCCGAGCCGCTTCGTCGAATGGCCGCGCCCTCGTACCGGTAGTCCGGATCGACGCTCCAAGCGAAGTGGTGCACGTCCTCCGCGTAGAAGCGGACGCGTTTCCGCCCGGCAGCGACCTCGCGCGGGAGATATCCTGGCGAGGATCTCGCCTCGAGAGTGCCGTAGAACGTGTCCTGAAGGCGAGGTTCGCCGGCGCCCCGCATGGCGGACCGCCAACCAGGATCTCCCTCGACGGGGACTCCCGTCGCTCCGATGACCTGATCGTCCGGCAGATCCAGGACCACGTCGAACGTGGCGAACTCGCCGAAGAACTCGCCCTGGGGGTAGAGCGCGTGCGGCTGCCAGCCTTGCTCATCGTAGACGGCGATGCGCGGATACCACTGAGCGAAGTCGTAGTGGCGTCCGCCCCGGCACTGGCGCCGGCACAGAGTCGATGGACGCGCCTCCCAGCGGAGGTCGACTCTGACCCCGTCTCCCGGCACGAGGGGCGACGGGAGCGTCAGCTCGACGACGGTCGAGTCCGGCGCACCGGGGTACCGAGCGGCCAGCTGCCGCCCATCGATCGAGGCGCCCAGGAGGCGCTCGAAGGCGTAGTCGGGCTCTTCGAGTGCCTGGAAGTCATACTCCGAACGTCGCTCGGTTCGTGCCCACAGGCTGTTGGGGCGGAAGGCGTTCAGATGCAGGTGCAGATAGAGGAGATCCAGGGTGTCCGCGGAGCGATTCGTGTACGTCAGGATCGCCGCCGCGCGCAAGAGCTCGACCTCCTCGTCCAGAGCCGCCTCGATCGTATAGCTCACGCCCTGCTGGAAGTCGCCGTCGCCGCTCTGCGCAGGGCCGGCCGACCACACCGCCGGGACGAGCAACGCGATCGGCATCGCGGACCGCATCCACGTCTTGCCGGCGCCGATTACTCTGTCTTCTTCCGGGACTGCTTCCGAAGCTTCTCCAGTCCCGCCATGTCCTTCTTCTCGTAGGCCTCGTTCGCCTTGGACATGAGGTCGGTATGGTGCTCCCGTTGTTCCTCGTCGGCGAGATCCGGATGAAGGTCACGCGCCGCACCCCTGAACGCGCTCTTCAGGGCATTGGCATCTCGCTGGTCCTGCTCGAACACCACATCCTCGATCGGCCGGCCGGAGAGCACCTCGTCCGACCACGCGACCGGGAGTGCGAGGACGGGGCAAACCCCTCGACGGATCACCCGCTCGGTATGGCTGCCGCGGAGAGCATCGATGAGCACGTCGCGTCCGTCGGTAGTCATCACGATCAGGTTGGCGGAGATGCGATCGGCTTCCGCCACGATCTGGGCCGACGCATCACCGCCTCGGACGACCGTCGTCCACTCTATGCCGGGGTCATCGGGAAGGGTGACGGCCGGCACGTTCTCCGGATCTCCCACGTGAAGAAGCGTGACGTGCACCCCATCTCCGACCACACGGGCGAACCGGGTCGCGAACCGAATCGCGGGCTGAGGGCTCGGCGTGTGAGCGATCGGCACCAGTATTCGCCCCAACGTCAGGCGGCCGCTGGCGGGCGACACGAAGCCGCAACCTTCGTTCGGCACGAAGAGCGACATCGCATCGGAGCTCCGCGCCACTTCCTCGGCGA
>JAUWDL010000036.1 GCA_030608825.1 Gemmatimonadales bacterium | reverse complement strand
GCCGCTCTCGGGGAGGCGGGCATGTCGGCGGATCGGCTGGCAGGTGTCGGCGTGACGACGGGCCCCGGCCTGATCGGCTGCCTTCTGGTCGGCGTCAACTGGGCCAAGGCTCTGGCGTTCGGCCAGGGCCTTCCGATCGTCGGGGTCCACCACATGGAGGCGCACCTGTTCGCCAACTCGCTCGAGCGCCCCGAGGCCGAGCCCCCTTTCGTGGCGCTTCTCGTGAGCGGGGGGCACACCCTGCTTCTCTGGGTGCCGGAGTGGGGTAGGTACGCGCTGTTGGGCCGGACGCGTGATGACGCGGCCGGCGAGGCGTTCGACAAGGTGGCTCGCCGCCTCGGCCTGGGGTATCCCGGAGGGCCCGAGATCCAGCGCGCGGCGGCGCGAGGCCGGGCCGGGCGCTACTCGCTTCCGCGCCCGATGCTGAAGACCGCCGACGGTCCGGAGGATCCCGCCTGGTTCGATTTCTCCTTCAGCGGCCTCAAGACCGCCCTCTCGCTGCTCGTGGCGGAGATCGAGGAAGAGGACGAGGGCGCTCTGGAGCGCGCGAGGGCCGACCTGGCGGCGGAGTTCCAGGCGGCCGTCATCGACGTGCTGGTTACGAAGACGCTCCGCGCCACCGACCTGACGGGCTGCCGCCGCGTGATCATCGGAGGGGGCGTCGCCTGCAACTCCCCCCTGCGGGAACGGCTCGCCGAGGTACTCTCCGGCGACGGAGAGCTGTATGCCCCGACGCCCAGGCTGGCCACCGACAACGGTGCGATGGTGGCCAGACTGGCGGAGCACCGGTTGCTCGCCGGCGAGCGGGACGGCCTCGATTTGAGCGCCGATCCGTCGCTTCCGTTTCCCGGCGTGGAGCCCTGGAGCCCGGCGGAGGGCGCCTAACGTGCTTCCGGAGCTCTTCCGCGTGAACCTGCCCCTCGTGGGGGAGCTGACGATCACCTCCTTCGGCGTCCTTCTGGCGGTCGCGTTCCTGGCCGGCTACCAGACGATCCGCGTCCGTCTCAGGGAGTTGGGGGAGCCCACCGATCTCGCGGGCGACATCCTCCTCGCGACCCTGGTCGGCGGAATGCTCGGAGCCAAGGTCTACTACCTGCTGCTCACCTGGGAACGCACCTTCGCCGACCCGGTGGCCGCGATCTTCTCGCGCTCGGGCCTCGTCTGGTACGGAGGAATGATCGGCGCGATGCTGGCCGTGGCCTGGGTGGTCAGACGACGCGGTCAGTCCTTCCTGCACATCGCGGACGTGGCGGCTCCCGGCCTCGCGCTGGGCCACGCGATCGGACGGATCGGCTGCTTCATGGTGGGGGACGACTACGGCCGCCCCACCGACAGCTGGGTTGGGGTCGCCTTCCCGGAGGGTTACCCGCCGACGACGGCCGGAAACCTCAGACGGGATTTCGGAGCCGACGTCTCCGCCGACATACCCGACTCGACCGTGCTGGAGGTCCACCCGACGCAGCTCTACGAGAGCGCCCTGCTGTTCGTGATCTTCCTGGTGCTCTGGAAGCTGAGGAAGAGGCCGCGCGCCGCCGGATGGCTCCTCGGCGTCTGGATGATCCTTACGTCGGCGGAGCGCTTCCTGGTCGAGTTCCTGCGGGCGAAGGACGATCGCTTCATGGGTCCGTTCACGCTCGCGCAGTCTATCAGCGTCCTGGTTCTTCTGGTCGGGGTGTCCCTGGTTGCCAGCCGAAGCCGACCGCGACCGGACCCGACGCAGGCCTGAGACGAGCCGCCATGCCGAGCATCCTCCACGTCTCGGATATCCACTTCGGCCCACCCTTCCTTCCGGACCGCGCCGCCGCCGTCCGGGAGCTGGCCGATCTCGCGAAGCCCGACCTGCTCGTCGCGAGCGGCGACTTCACCCAGCGGGCCAAGCGACCTCAGTTCGAGGCGGCCGCCGAATACCTGCGCTCCTTCGACCTCCCGATCGTCGTCACGCCGGGGAACCACGACGTCCCGCTCTATCGGGTGTGGGAACGGATCCTCTCGCCTCACGCGCTCTACCGTGAGCACATCCGGGACGCCCTGAACGAGGTCTACCGGTTCGAGGGCCTGACGGTAGTGGCGCTGGATTCCACGAGGCCTTCCCGTCCCACGAACGGGAAGCTTCGCCGCGGGCAGCTGGAGTTCGCTCGCCGGGCCTTCGCAGCCGCCTCCGACTCGGACCTGCGCGTCGTCGTCACCCACCACCACCTCGCCCCGCCGCCCGATTTCGAGCACGACCGCGTGATGAGTGGCGCTCGGAGGGCTCTGAGGGTCTTTACAGATATCGGCGTCGACCTCGTGCTTGCCGGACACCTGCATCGCGCCTACATCGGCGACTCGTTGGACTTCTTTCCCGGCGAGAGGCGAGAAACGGGGATCGTGATCGTTCAGTGCGGCACGACCACGTCCTCACGAGGCCGGGGCAGGGAGAGGCTCAAGAACAGTCTGAACTGGATCGAGGCGGACCGGGAGCGAATCCTCGTGAGGCATTACCTTTGGTGCGATGTGGAGCGGCGTTTCCGACCCCACAGCGAGCATCGCTTCGGCTCGCGTGATTCGGCGTGGCTGGAGTGGGGCGACGATGCGGAGACCGCCGGCGGGGAGGCGAACGAGGCGAAGATTCTCTCGAGTCGAGATCGGAGCTGACACGTGGAGTACTACCGGCGGCGGGAAATGACGGACGCGGAGTGGGCGCTCGCGGGTGCCCTCAGCGCAGCCGTGGGAGCGGCCACCTTCTATCTGGTCCGTGTCTGGCTGCAGCGGGAGTCCCTGCCCGAGGGTCCGCCGGAGCCAGCCGAGCTGGAGGCCGAGCTGGAAGCCGAGGGAGCGGAACACCCGCCGCGGTGATCGGCGTGAGGTCGCGCGCTCTCCTGGTCGCGGTCCCGCTGCTTCTCGCGCCGGCTCAGCTTCTTGCCCAGGCGCCTCCCGAGCGGGAGCTGACCAAGCTCAGCTTCGAGGGGAACGAAGCGTTCTCCGACAAGGAGCTTGCGGCTGCCATCATCAACAAGGCCACGTCCTGCAAGACCTTCCTCTTCGTGGCCCCCATTCCGCTCTGTCCGTTCACGGACTGGGGGATCGCGCACAACCGGCGGAACCTCAACTCGAAGGAGCTTCCGCTCGACATGCTCCGGCTGCGCGTCTTCTACCGGCAGCGGGGTTACCGCCAGGTGGCCGTGGACACCCTCGTCGAGAGCAGCGACGAAGAAGCAGAGGACGCGAAAGTCCGGGTCACCTTCGTGATCGATGAGGGAGCCCCCACGCGGATCAGATCGCTCAGCTTCGAGGGACTCGCCGGACTCCCCGACACCGTCGGGCTCCTGGAGGGATTCCCGCTCGAGGAGGGTGATCCGTTCGACGTCCTCCAGCTCCAGCGCGGCAAGCAGGAGATCGAGAACCGCTTGCTCAACATCGGGTTCGTCAGCACGGCCGTGCTGACCGAGTACTTCATCCCGCGGAACGAGCTGGAAGCCGATGTGACGATCACCGTGATGGCCGGAGACCGCGCGCGCATCGGATCGATATCGATCCAGGGGACGGAGAAGGTGGAGGAGGCGCTCGCCCGCCAGTTCCTCGCCTTCCGCACCGGGGAGTACTACAGCGAGCAGAAGATCCGCGATAGCCAGCTCAGCCTGCTCGATGTGGCGGCCTTCCGCTTCGCCAGCATAGAGGCGGCTCAGCGGGAGGATGTCGATACCCTCGTGGACGTTACAGTGACGGTGACCGAGGCCAACCTGAACGCCTTCCGCGCGGGTGCCGGACTCAGCACGACGGAGTGCGGAGTCCTCGAGGGGGACTTCTCACACCGCAACTTCCTGGGTGAGGGGCGGTTGCTCACGCTCACCGGCCGTGTGGGCAACATCGGGGCGGAGGCGCTCAACGGGAGCTTCCCCTGCAGCGATGTCGGCGACGACCCCGTCTTTCAGCAGTTCACCTGGCGGGCGAGCGCGGATTTCGATCAGCCGTACTTCATCTCCGAGAAGAACCGGCTCCTGGGCGAGGTCTTCTTCGAGCGCGAGAGCGTTCCGAACATCTTCGTGAGCACGAGCGTGGGTGCCGCGATCGGCGTCAGTCGCCGAATCAATCCCCGGCTCCAGGCCACCTATTCATACCGGCCCCAGCTGACGTCCTTCGATCCGAAATCCACGGACATCTTCTTCTGCGCCAGCTTCGGGATCTGCGATCCCGCCGACATCGAGGTCCTCACCGAGCCGCGCTGGCTCTCCCCGATCGTCGCGACGTTCGTCTACGATCGAACCAATTCCCGCTTCAACCCGACCGCCGGCTACCGGGTCACGCCGCAGGCGGAGTTCGCGGCTTCCTTCACGGGCTCCGAGTATCGCTACGTGCGTTTCGCGCTCGATCTCGCCGCCTTCCAGCAGCTGAGCCCGCAGTGGGTGTTCGCCTTCCATCTGAGGGGCGGCGTCGTCGAGCCCTCCCAGAGCATCATCTTCGGGTCGGACGGACAGGCGACGAGCGACGAGATCGTGAATCCGGCCAAGAGGTTCTACGGCGGCGGGGCGAACAGCGTGAGGGGGTTCCGGCAGAATCTCCTGGGACCCACGGTGCTCGTGATGGACTCGACCACCCAGTGCGGAGACAGCGCGCTCCAGCAGTGTGCGATCGCCCTGGCGGACACGGCGGCCAACGACTTCGACGAGCGCCCGAAGGGCGGGAACGGAATGATCGAGGGCAGCTTCGAGTTCCGCTACTATCTCACTCGCCGCTGGCAGTTGGTCGGGTTCCTGGACTGGGGCGATGTGTACGACGACGTGACGACGCTGGAAAAGCCGTCGTTCACGCCGGGCGCGGGGATCCGGTTCTCCAGTCCGATAGGGCCCATACGGCTGGACCTAGGGTACAATACGCAGGGTCCGCGGCTGCGCGACGTGGTGGCCGAGCTGGAAGACGGCTCGCTCTCCGAGGTTCCGCTTCCCGTGGTCTACGACCCGGTGGGCTTCGACGATCCGAGCTTGTTCAAGGAGTTCTTCAGGAGGCTGAGGGTGCACTTCGCGATCGGTCAGGCGTTCTGATGGCACCGGTGCCGGGTTGAAGTCGCCCCGTAGCTGGCTGAAGAGCGTTCTGAGAGCGCACGGCATCGCCGCCACGTACCTGGTGCGGGCGGCCGGCGTGCTGGCCGGCTTCGTCAGCCTGGCCGCCGCCGTCGCGCTCTTCCTCGCCACGCAGACGGACTTCGGGCGCAACGCCGCGCTCTCCTACATCGAAGACGCCCTGACGGGCACCTTCAACGGAACGGTCGAGCTCGGTCCGGTCGTCGGGGGCAACCTGCTCACCCGCGTCAACCTGGAGCGCGTCAAGATCTCGGGGCCGGACGGCGAGCTGTTCGTAGAGCTCGAGGACGTCCGGCTGTCGTACAGCCCGTTCGGGCTCCTCAGCGGCCGCTACACGTTCCGGCGGCTGTCCGCGGATCGCCTGAAGCTGATCCTGCGCCAGTATCCGGAGGGGGGCTGGAACTTCGACCGCATCTTCGGCGGCGAGCCGGATACGATTCCGGATCAGCGGCTGCTGCCGATACCCGCGCCCACGCCGTTTCCGCCGCCGGTGCCGGCGTTGGAGCCCGAGGGCGTTCGTGTGGCGATCCTGGACGGGCAGGTCCGCGAGGGCGAGGTCTCGCTGATCTGGCCGTGGGCTCATGACCTGACCGGCGAGGCCTACGAGGCGGCCGCGAGCGCCGCTCTCCGCGGCGAGACCGTGTGGAACGTGGAGCCGGAGGGAGACGGGTTCGTACGGGTGATCCGCGTGACCGAGCTGTCCGGACGCTTTCCGCTCGTGCGGATCGCCGAGCCCGAAAAACCGGTCCGGATCGACCTGGAGATGAGCGCCCGGATCAAGGCGGTGACCCAGCCGCTCGACTTCCTCCGCTTCGACGGCTCGATGGTATTCGAGGACAGCATTCGGTTCGAGGTTCGCGAGGCGGAGCTGGGGGCGAGCCGGCTCACCGGGCGCGGTTGGATCGCCAGCGGCGACAACACCGAGAGCCGCGAGGGCACGGATTTCCGCTTCGATCTCGCCGGCGATCCGATCGGGTTCGCGGATCTCCAGTGGCTGCCGATCCCCGTCCCTCGGGAAGGCGGCGGGCCGGGCGACGTCGTCATCCGCTCGCAAGGTGGGGACACGTTCGTCGAGCTTCGAGATGCCGAGATCCAGGTGCGGGATTCCCGCATGGACGGGGGCATGGTGGTGGGGCTGGGCGCGATGCCGCGCTTCGACTCTCTGAGCGTACGGTTCGACCCCCTCCGTCTGGAGCTCGTGGACGAGATACTCGACCGGGAGGGCCTCATCGACGGCTACCTGAGGGGGCCGTTGTCGGGCACGGGGCCGATGGATGCCATCGACCTCGTTGCGGATCTGACGGTAGAGGGCCTCGACGGAGAGGTGGAGCCGTCCCGGGTGAGGATGGCGGGGAAGGCCGGGATCGTGGAGCCGCGCCTCATGAGCGGTCTCGTCCTCGATCTCGAGGCGTTCGAGCCGCGCTGGACGGCGATCGTCGAGCTTCCCAACCAGTTCGAGGGACGCCTCGACGGGCGGGTGATCGTCGACGACCTGCCGGACGACACGGTCCGCGTGCTGGCGGACATCGGGCATCGAACCGCCTCGGGCGACGTCTCACGGATAGACGGCGCTCTGGCGATCCACAAGCCGACTCCTGCCGTCGAGCTGGACGCGACGTTGGGTCCGCTCCAGCTGATAGCCGTCGACATGTACATCCCTCAGGCGACCCTCATCGGCTCGGTTCGCGGGACTCTCTCGCTCTCGGGCCCGACGAGCGACCTGCGGGTCAAGGCGGACCTCCTCACCCCGCGTGGCAGCGTGTCGTTCGACGGGAGCTTCGACCTGGCCTCCGAGCGAAAGACCTACGAGGCCCACCTGGAGGCGAGCGACATTCAGCTGCGAGAGTGGATCGAGGGCGGGCCCAGCACGGACCTGGCCGTAAGCGGGCGTGTCAGCGGAGAGGGGACCGATCCCGCCGATGCCGAGGCGACGTTCGACCTCGCCGTCCTGCCATCGATCGTGGAGGGGGCCCGGATCGACACGAGCCTCCTCCGCTTCTCGGTGAGGCGCGGAATCGCGCAGGTGGACACGTTGGCGATTCGGAGTGAGCTGGCACGCGTCGACGGCCGCGGGACCTTCGGGCTGGCCGCCGACACCACCGGGACGCTCTTCCTGGAGGTGAGCTCCGATCTCTCACGGTTCAACCGGTGGCCGGCATCCGACCTGCTGCCGGACCTGCCGGCCGCCGCGAGCCGGGAGGCCGAGGAGGATCTGCTGGCGGACTTCGCACCCTCGCGGGCCGCCGTGGGCGCGGCGTCTGACACGATCGCCGGCACTCTGACGGGCACGGGCGCTTTCTTCGGAAACACCGAGCGCCCCGGCATCCGCCTGGCGGTGCTCATCGAAGAGGGCGGCTACCGCGGATTCTCGGCTGACTCGATGAGGGGAACCGTGCGGGTGGCGAACCTGCGGAGCCGCGACACCCTCTCGTTCGATGCGACCGCCTACGGGCTCGCGGGAGGCCTCGTCGGGTCGCAGCCGCTCGACTTTCTGAGCGTCCAGCTCGGGCGTCAGGGGGGCGCCTGGACCTCCTTCGCGGGCCATACCGAGCGCTCGCCCGCCGTCTCGATCACGACGGAAGGCGAGTTCCGGCGCGACGCCTCCGTGGGCGAGGAGGAGTCGATGGGGGAGGAAGCGGATGAAATCGAGCGGACGGCCATCACGTTGCGCCGACTGGACGTGCGGCTCCGCGAGCACGTCTACGGGTTGGAGCAGACGGCGCGGATCGTCTACGGGAACTCCGGCCTCGTCATCGATGAGCTGGCTCTCTCCGATGGGGCCGGATCCCGGATACGGCTGGATGGCGAGATCCCGGCCTCGGGAGACGTCGATTTCGGCCTCGAGCTCTCCGAGCTACCCGTCGGTGCGGTCCTGGAGCTCGCTCCCGGCGACCCCCGGACCGACGGACTCATGCGCGGGAACCTGCGGGTGCGCGGGACGGCGGAGGCCCCGCTCATCGACGTGCGGCTCGTCGCGGAACGGCCTCAGCTCGACTCGACATCCTTCACCCTCTTCACGGCCGACCTCGCCTACGCGAACCAGCGCCTTCAGGGAGGGATCGAGCTCATGGGCGAGGGCAGAGCGGCCATTCGGGCCGAAGGCGAGGTCCGCGCGGATCTCTCCTTTACGTCCGTCGAGGAACGGATGCCCGCTGACGCGGTCGACGTGAACGTGAGCATCGAGGAGCTTCCCTTCGAGATCGTCCGCCTGATCAACTCCGACATGACGGATGTGCAGGGCCGGCTGGACGGTACGGTTCGCGTGCTCGGCCGGCCGGGCGGCTTCCGCTACGAGGGAGGCCTCGAGCTCTCCGACGGCTCGGCCTGGATGATCCCGCTCCAGGTCCGCTACACGGATATGCAGGCGCGAGTGACGTTCGACGGGCAGGAGGCGCGGATCGAGAGCTTCCGTCTTCGATCGGAGCTCGGCGGCGAGGGGATGGCGACCGGCACGCTGGGAGTCGCCGTCTTCGCCGATCCCACCTTCGACATCGCCCTCCGTCTCGACGCGCTCCGCGCGATCGACAAGCGGGAGATGAACTTCGCGGTGACCGGCGATGCGGTGCTCGGCGGCTCTTACCGGGAGCCCACCATCA
>JAUWDL010000365.1 GCA_030608825.1 Gemmatimonadales bacterium | reverse complement strand
CGGCCCGTACCTCACCGCCGGCAGAGATCAGGACCAGCCAGGAGTCAGGCACCTCCAGCCCGGTCAGGTAGAAGAAATTGTTGTCCTGTCGGAAATCTGAGTCCTGCGGGTAGTCGCCCTCGATGCTCTTGGTCGTCGCCGAGGGAACCAGAACGACGCCGTCACCCACTTCCTCGGCCAGCCGGGCCCGTCGGGCTGCCATGGATGCGGCCGGTGGGAGGCGGATCGGCTCGCCAGGAACCGAAACGGCGATCGGGGATGGAGTGGATGGAACCGAGCCCTCGGCCCAGGACGGCTCTGCCTGCTGGGCCGTCGCCACCGAAAGCTGTGAGGCCAGCAGGAATCCGAACGCCGCGGCTGATGCGGCGTGCGCGGCCACTTGCCGCACGGGGCGCGCAGGTCGCGAGCGGGGTCGGTCGCCGGACCGGCTCAAGGGCCAGCTCATCGGGCTCACAGGAGGGACACCAAGCCTTAGAAGACCAGGGTCGCGGCCATCATGGCCAAGCCCGGGCCGAGGACCTTCGGCCCTCTCATGCCGGCCAGAAGGGCGAAGAATCCGCCCACGACCAGAGAGGTCGCCAGCAGGATGATCAGCACCATCTATGAGCTCCTTCCTCGATTTCCGTTTCTTCCGTTTCCGGTGATTAGGCTACCCGCCAAGTCCCACGGAGTCCCTTCTCCCGACAGGCCTTGGGCCCGCCGCGTCCGGACGTTCTAGCTCGGTCCGAATCTGGGCGAACCCTCGCCCGCCGTCGAGCCTCGTCGTTGCAGCTGCACGAGCTCGGACATCCCGGCGCGGCGCGCGATCTCCTGCCCGGCCGGCGTGGCAGCGAGGCCGCCGAGCGCCGTCTCCCGGTAGCGAACATCCATCTTTCGGCCCACCTCCCCCATCACGTCGATCACCTCCGCGAGCTCGAAGGACCGACCATCGTCGGCCCGAAGATATCGAAGAGCCTAGCCATGGTCGGAAAGAGCGCGCTGCGGCTGGAGATCCGGGCCGTCCAGCTCGAGAGCCAAGCCAAGGCGTTCGAGCTCTCCCTGCCCGATTCCCTCCATTCGCGCCTCGAACGCCCTCCCGAAACCGCTCTCTACCTCCGCCACGACATCTTCCCAGGAGACGGCAAGCCCTTCGCTCTCCAGGCTCGTCATGCTCACGCCCGGGATTCCGCACGGGATGATCGACGAGAAGGGTCCGAGCGCCGCCTCCTGCACGTTCAGCGCGAAGCCGTGCCAGGTGACCCAACGGCTCACGTGGACGCCGATCGACGCGATCTTCCGCAGGCTCCCGGCCGCGATCCGATCGCGCACGACCCGATCACACAGGCCGCTTCCTTCTCCCACCCAAACGCCGGTGTGGTCGCCGACGCGGAAGCCGTGGACTCCGAGCGGCGCGAGAGCGAGGATCAGCGCCTCCTCGAGCGTCCGCACATACCAGTGGAGGTCCTTTCGAAAGCCCTCGAGATCGAGGATCGGGTAGCCGACGAGCTGCCCGGGGCCGTGGTAGGTGATGTCTCCGCCACGCTCGATCTCGAACTGCGGAATCTCGCTCCGGCTCAGGCTCGCGCCGCCGGCAGGGCTCCCAGTGCCGGGAGCTGAGACCGTCGCCCCGCGGCCGATCGTCAGGACAGGCTCGTGCTCCAGAAGCAGCAGGAGGTCGGTCTCGAGGCGGCCCTCGATGCGTGCCCTCGCCAGTCTTCGCTGCCAATCCAGTCCCTCCTCGAACGGCAGGAGGTCCGGCAGCCGGACGACGCCGACACGGGGGCTCGGCTCAGCGGTCATGAGCGGCTCGGGAAGGCGGCTTCGTCCGGCACGGCATCCGCGCGCCCTCTACTCGTACAGCTGTACGGGTAGAGGGCAGGTGATGGGGACGGCCGGAGGCCTGGGAGGTAAAGCGATACGGTAAAGCACGTATAGCCACTGCGCTGCGAGGCACGCCGACTCAGACGTGAATCGCGCGGCCGAGCGTCACGAGGGCGGCTTCCATCACGGCCTCGGCCATGCTCGGGTGCGCATGGGCGTGCGCCGCCACCTCGTCGAGCGTGGCCTCCAGCATCCGGGCGACCCCCGCTTCGGCGATGAGCTCGCTCACGTTGTGGCCGATCATGTGGACGCCGAGAATCTCGCCGTACTTGGCGTCGGCGACGATCTTGATGAAGCCCTCGTTGTGTCCCGCCGTCAGGGCCCGGCCGTGGGCGCCGAGCGGGTACTTGCCGACCTTCACCTCGTGGCCCGCCTCGACCGCCGCGGGTTCGCTGAGCCCGATGCTCGCGATCTCGGGGTGACAGTAGCCCACGCTGGGGATGTTGTCGTATCGCATCGGATGCGGGTTCGCGTCCGCGATGTGCTCGGCCGCCACGATGCCCTCGTGCGAGCCCTTGTGGGCAAGCATCGGCTGACCGGCCACATCGCCCACGGCGTAGACCGTCTCCGCGCTGGTCCTGCAGTACTCATCGATCGAGATGAAGCCGTCCGCCACCTGTACGCCGGCCTCCTCGAGGCCGAGGCCCTCCGTTACCGGCTGGCGCCCCACCGCCATCAGGACCAGGTCGGTCTCGATCCGCTCCTCGCCCCTGGAGGACTCCACGGTGAGCACCATCGGGCTCGAGTCGCGCTGCAGCGCCTTCACCATCGTCCCCGTTCGGGTCTCCATGCCCCGCTTCTTGAAGGAACGGGCCAGCGTCTTGCCGATCTCAGGATCCTCGAGG
>JAUWDL010000115.1 GCA_030608825.1 Gemmatimonadales bacterium | reverse complement strand
GCGCCGGGCGGCACACGGCCGGGATCTCAGCTTCGCGCGGCATCCCGCAGCCCGAAGGCCTCTCCAGGGCGTCTGCCCGCGATGCTGTCAGCCGACGTCCCGGCGGAGCCGCGCCCGGTCGACCTTTCCAAGGTGGGTGCGCGGGAGGTCATCGAGGAAGTGTACGGCGCGGGGATACTTATAGGGATCCAGCCGTTCCTTGACGAACGCCTTCAGCTCCTCGGTCAGCGCCTCCGGATCCTCGGGCGAGACCTCCGGGAGGACGAACGCATGCGGCTTTGTGAGCCCGCTCTCGTCGGTCACCCCTACCACGGCGACCTCCCGTACCGCAGCGTGCTCCAGGAGGCAGTTCTCTACCTCCTTGGGGGAGAGCCACTTGCCGGAGACCTTGAACATGTCGTCGCCGCGACCCGCGTAGGTGAAGCAGCCGTCCGCATCCCGGCTCACCATGTCCCCCGAGACGTACCACTCGCCGCGAAAGGCCTCCTGCGTCTTCTCCATCTGCTGCCAGTAGCCGATCGCGCGCGAGCCTCCCCGTACCCACAGCCACCCGACCTCCCCGTCCGGAACCTCCCGGCCCTCGTCGTCGCACACCCGGACCTCGAAGCCCGGCACGGCCGTGCCCAGCGTTCCCGGTCTGACGTCCCCCGGGCGGTTGGAGATGAAGATGTGCCACATCTCCGCCGTCCCCAGCCCGTCGAGCAGCTCCACGCCGAACGCTTCGTCCCACCTCCGGTGAAGCTCCTCCGGCAGCGCCTCTCCGGCCGACGTGGCGAGACGAAGGCTGGAGACGTCCCGCTTCCCGGCGTCGGGGTCCGCGAGCATGTGGTTGACCATCGTCGGAACGTTGACCAGCACGGTGGGTCGGAAGCGCTCGATGCGGTCGAAGAGCGCATCGGTCGTGCACCGCTCCGGCCAGAGCGCGGACGTCCCGCCGACGGCGAAGGGGAATAGCAGATTGGTGCCCGTGGCGTACCCGAAGTACAGCTTGGGGACGGAGAGCGTGATGTCGTCTTCGCTCATCCCGAGCACGCCCTTGCCATAGCACTCCGTCGTGTTGGCGAAGGACCGGTGCGTCTGGAGAACCGCTTTGGGCCGCCCCGTCGTGCCGCCGGAGAAGAGCCAGATCGCCGCGTCGTCGCGGTGCGTGGGATAGTTGTCCTGCTTCGGGGACTCCCGCTCCATCCGGGCGACGAACTCGGGGTCGTCGACCACCGCGAGGGCCCGAAGGTGCTGCATCATGGGCTCCGCGTGCTCGAACACCTTCCGGCTCGTCGAGTCGACGAAGGCGAAGGCCGCCCGCGTGTAGTTGAGGAAGTACTCGACCTCGTCACGCTTGAGGTGCGGGTTCAGCATCACGACGACGGCGCCGACCTTGAGGATTCCGAACAGGGCGCAGGCGAACTCGGGCCCGTCCTCGAGGGCGACGATCACCCGGCGCTCGGCCTCGATGCTCATGTCCCGAAGAACGTTCGCGTACCGGTTGGATCTCTCCTGGACCTGGGCGTACGTGAGAGCGCCGTCCTCGGTGAGGATCGCAGTCCGGTCTCCCCGGCCTTCTTCCAGGCGTGCGTCCAGGAAGTAGTGGGCGATGTTGAACCGGGTCGGCGGTTGAAACGGCATGGTGCACGATGTTACGCACCGGCTAGAATGGGGGTCAACCTGAGCGAACAGCCGCGGGAGGATTTCGGGATGGCCGTGCGGTGCCTGGCCGACATGACGTGGGAGGAAGTGCGCGACCTGGAGCGGGGGACGATCGCCGTCCTGCCGGTCGGCGCGATCGAGGCCCACGGGCCTCACCTACCGATGTCGACCGACGTGATCATCGCCGACGCGATGGCTGAAGCTGGCGCCGAACGTCTGGCGGAGGCGGGCTTCCAGGTTCTCATCCTCCCCGCGCTCTCCTACACGGTCGCCCGCTTCGCGGCGGGTTTCGCCGGCACGCTTTCGGTCCAGCCGGAGACGCTCTCGAGCCTGCTCGTGGATCTGGCGCGCAGCCTGCGATCACACGGCGTGGAACTCCTCGCCGTCGCCAACGCCCACCTGGATCCGGCGCATGTCGGCGCGATCCGCGCGGCGGAAGCCGCCTGCCAGAGCGCGGCCGACGCGGCCCGGATCATCTTCCCCGACATCACCCGTCGGCCGTGGGCGCCCCGACTCACCGAGGAGTTTCTGAGCGGCGCCTGTCACGCGGGACGCTACGAGGGCTCCGTGATGATGGCGGCGGCTCCGGCGCTCGTCCGCGAAGAGATCCTGAGAGACCTTCCCCACAACGCTGTCTCCCTCTCGGACGCGATCCGGGAGGGGAAGAGCACCTTCGAGGAGGCCGGAGGTCCGCGCGCCTATTTCGGATATCCGGCCGAGGCGACGGCCGAGGAGGGACGGCGGACGATCGATGCGCTCGGGGAGATTCTGGCCGAGGCGTTGGAGGAGGCGGCGGCCGAGGCGGTGGAGGAGGCGCTGAAGGGATGACCACCGGAGAGCTGTCGGGCCGAGTCGCTGTAGTCACCGGGGGAGGCCGCGGGATCGGAGAGTCGGTTGCCCGCGCTTTGGCTCGGGCCGGCGCAGGGGTGATCGTGGCGGCCCGCACGGCGACGGAGATCGACGCCGTGGCGGCCGAGCTCTCGGCCCTGGAACATCACGCCTGGGCCGTTCCGTGCGACGTGACCGACCCGGCGAGCGTCGAGCGGCTCGCCGAGGAAGCGAAGCGCCTGGCCGGAGGAGACGGCGTCGGAATCCTCGTGAACAACGCCGGCGTGGCCCACTCGGCCCCGGTCGCCCGAACGGAGCTCGAGGACTGGAACCGGATGCTGGCTGTGAACGCGACCGGCACCTTTCTGTGCACTCGCGCCTTTCTGACCGCGATGGTGGAGGGCGGATGGGGCCGTGTGGTGAACGTCGCCTCGGTGGCCGGACTCACGGGAGCCCGTTATATCGCCGCCTACTCGGCGTCGAAGCATGCCGTGATCGGTCTCACCCGCTGCGCTGCGGCGGAAGTGGCGGACAGGGGGGTGACCGTAAACGCCGTCTGCCCCGGTTACGTGGACACACCGATGACCACGGAGTCGTTGCAGAGGATCTCGGAGAAGACCGGCATGAGCGCGGAAGAGGCGCTGGAGACGATCCTCGTCCACACTCCCCAGCGTCGCCTGATCGAGCCGGACGAGGTGGCCCACTCGGTGCTCTCGCTGTGCGGAGAGGGCGCCCGAGGGATCAACGGCCAGTCGATCGTGATCGACGGCGGGGAGCTGCTTTCATGAGTCTGCGAAACTGCCATGAGTCTGTGATGAGGCCCTCATGAGCTTGCGTGTGATCAATCCCGAGGAGATCGGCGCCCCGAAGGGCTTCAGCCACGGCATCCTGGCCCCGGCATCGGGCCGGATCCTCTTCGTGGCCGGACAGAACGCATCCCGGGACGAGAGCGGCGTGGAGCCGGCGATCCGGACCGACTTCGTTCGACAGTTCGCCATCGCGCTCGACCGAATCCTGGCTGTCGTCCGGGAGGCCGGAGGAGGCCCGCAGGACATCGGGAGGATGACGATCTACACCACCGATCTGCCGGCCTATCTGTCCGGGAGGGCCGCCGTGGGCGTGGTCTACCGAGAGGCGATGGGAAGCCATTTTCCGGCGATGGCGCTCGTGGAAGTCACCCAGCTGGTCGACGGGGGAGCGATCGTGGAGATAGAGGCAACGGCGGTCATTCCGGAGGGCAGCGGCGAGGAGGCCGGATGACGATCTCGCCTGAATCGTTCCTGTACGAGCACGACACCGAGCGCCAGGTGGCGACCATCACGCTGAACCGTCCGGACCGTCTGAACGCCTTGACCTTCCAGGTCTACGCCGAGCTCCGGGACACCTTCCGGGCGCTGGATACCGAACCCGGCGTTCGGGTCGTTGTGATCACCGGGGCCGGCAAGGCTTTCAGCTCGGGCGGAGACGTCGAGGACATCATCGGAGCCCTGTTCGAGCGGGATTACGAGGGACTCCTGGATTTCACGCGGATGACCTGCGACCTCATCCTCGCGATCCGTCGCTGCCGGCGACCCGTGGTGGCCGCCCTGAACGGCACCGTCGCCGGTGCCGGCGCGGTGATCGCCACCGCCTGCGACTTCCGGATCGGCTCGGAGACGGCGAAGATCGCCTACCTGTTCACGCGGGTCGGCCTCTCAGGCGCGGACATGGGTGCCGCGTGGCTGCTTCCGCGGATCGTGGGCCTAGGGCGAGCCACCGAGCTTCTCATGACGGGGGAGTTCATCGACGCCGAGGAGGCCCACCGCATCGGCCTCTACAACCGCGTGGTGCCCGCCGGGCTTGTCATGGAGGAGGCACAGGCGCTCGCCGACAAGCTGGCGTCAGGTCCCTCCTTCGCCCTCGAGATCACGAAGGACTCGCTCAACCGCGAGGCGACCCAGGACCTGACGAGCGCGCTCGAGGCCGAAGCGAAGATCCAGGCGTCCTGCATGCTGGGCCCCAACTTCCGCGAGGCGTACGAGGCGTTCAAAGCCAAGCGTGATGCGAAGTTCGTCTGAGCGCGGCCTGGACGACGTCCGGATGGAGAGGCTGCGGTGGCGGTGACGGACACGGGGGCCGTACGGGCGTTCCTGGATGACCGTCACATCGAGCTCGCGACGCGCGTACGCGCCTTCGCGGAGACCGAGATCGCCCCGAGGCCGGAGCCGCACGACGATGACGCCGGACGACGGGAAGCCCGGTCCTTCGCCGAGCTGCTGGGCTCGGGGGGCTGGCTGGAGCCGATCGGAGCGCAGGACCTGCGGGCCTGCTGCCTGATTCGGGAGTCCCTCGCGGCCGCATCACCTCTGGCCGATGCGATCTTCGCCCTCCAGGCTCTGGGCGGGACGCCGCTTCTGCTGTCGGGCGCCGGCCCCGGCACGCCGGCCTGGGAGTGGCTGGCCCGCATGCTGGAGGGCCGTGCGATCGGGGCGTTCGCCATGACGGAGCCGGATGCCGGGAGCGATGTGGCCTCGCTCGAGACCCGGGCGGTGAAGCGCGGCGACGCCTGGGTTCTCGACGGACAGAAGACTCTCATCTCCAACGCCGGCCTCGCGGATGTCTACACGGTGTTCGCCTCCACCGACCCCGATGCCGGTACTCGCGGGATCTCGTGTTTTCTCGTCCCGGCGGATGCGGAGGGACTCCGCTTCGTCGGCCCCCAGATCATGAGCGAGCCGCATCCGCTCGGGGAGATCGCCTTCGATGAGTGTGCGCTTCCCGCCGATCACCTGATCGGCGAGCCGGGTCAGGGCTTCAAGCTCGGGATGATGACGCTGGACCGTCTGCGTCCGACGGTCGCGGCCGCGGCCTGCGGCATGGCGGCGCGGGCCCTCGATGAGGCGCTGGACCACTCGACTCGGCGGGAGCAATTCGGCCAGAAGCTGGCCGAGTTTCAGCTGATCCAGGAAAAGCTCGGCCGGATGGCGATCGACCTCGCGGCCGCCCGGTTGCTCACCTACAGGGCGGCGTGGGAGAAGGACGGCGG
>JAUWDL010000385.1 GCA_030608825.1 Gemmatimonadales bacterium | reverse complement strand
TGCCGTCCATCCGAGCGACCCCGACGTGCTCTGGGTCGGGACGGGCGAAGGGAACGTTCGCAACAGCGTCTCGGTCGGAAACGGCGTCTACCGAACCCGGGACGGAGGCGAGACATGGGAGCACCTGGGACTGGAGGGCAGCGAACGGATTACCAGGATCGTCCTGGATCCGTCGAACCCGGAGGTGGCCTACGTCGCCGCGATGGGTCGCGAGTGGGGTGAGAACGCCGAGCGTGGGGTCTTTCGCACGCGCGACGGAGGGAAGACTTGGGAGAAGATCCTGTACGTCGATGAGAAAACCGGCGCCGCCGACCTCGTCATGCACCCCGACAACCCGGATGTCCTGTTCGCGGCGATGTGGGAGTACCGGCGCTGGCCCTGGTTCTTCAAGTCGGGCGGCCCCGGCTCGGGCCTCTACGCGACGCGCGACGGAGGAGAAAGCTGGACGCGGCTCACGCCGGAGGACGGGCTGCCCGAGGGAGATCTGGGCCGCATTGGACTCGGGATCTCCCGGTCGTCGCCTGAGATCATGTACGCCTTCATCGAGGCGAAGGAGAACGGCCTCTACCGGTCGACCGACGGAGGACAGAGCTGGAAGAACACCGGGGCGCGAGAGGACTATGGCAACCGCCCGTTCTACTATGCCGACCTGCGGGTCGACCCGGAGTACCCGGACCGCGTGTACAGCCTGTGGTCGCTCATCAGCGTTTCCGACGACGCGGGCAAGTCCTGGGAGCAGCTCGTCTCCTTCAACGACGTCCACCCGGATCACCACGCCATGTGGATCAACCCGAGCGACGCTCGGCACATCATCATCGGGAACGACGGAGGTGTCGCGATCTCGAAGGACCGTGGAGACACCTGGCGATTCGTCTCCAACCTCCCTCTCGCCCAGTACTACCACATCCGCGTGGATGACGAGCTGCCGTACAACGTCTACGGCGGCATGCAGGACAACGGTTCGTGGAAGGGACCGAGCTCGGTGTGGGAGAACGGAGGGATCCGGAACCACCACTGGGAGGAGGTCGGATTCGGCGACGGCTTCGACACCGCCCCCTTCCCGGACGACCCGATGCAGGGCTACGCGATGAGCCAGGGCGGCAACCTGTTCCGTTGGAGCCTGGTGACGGGAGAACGGAAGAACCTCCGGCCGGCGCCGCCCGAGGGCGAGGAGCTGCGCTTCAACTGGAACGCGGGCTTCGCTCAGGATCCGTTCGACGCGGCAACGATCTACTACGGAAGCCAGCTCGTCCACCGATCGACCAACCGGGGGGACAGCTGGGAGACCATCAGCACCGACCTCACCACCGACAACCCGGAGTGGCAACGGCAGGCCGAGAGCGGAGGCCTCACGCTCGACGTCACGAACGCGGAGAACTTCACCAGCATCATCGCGATCGCGCCCAGCCCGGTGGAGCGCGGCGTCATCTGGGTGGGCACCGATGACGGACGGCTCCACGTCACCAAGGATGGCGGCGCGACGTGGACGAGCGTCGAGGCCAACGTGCCGGGCGTGCCCGCCAATACCTGGATCCCGCACGTCGAGCCCTCCAGCTTCGACGCGGCGACGGCGTTCGTGGTGTTCGACAACCATCGGCGCTCCGACTGGACACCCTACGTCTACCGCACGAGCGACTTCGGCCAGAGCTGGACGCGTCTGGCGGGGGAGAATGACGTATGGGGCTACGCGCTCTCGATCGCTCAGGACCCTGTGGACCCGAGCCTCCTCTTCCTCGGAACGGAATTCGGTCTCTACGTATCGACCGAAGGAGGCGGTGGCTGGTTCGCGTGGACGCACGGCGTGCCTACCGTCGGCGTCCGCGACCTCGTCGTGCAGCCGCGGGAGCACGATCTAGTGCTCGGCACTCACGGTCGCGCCGCGTACATCCTTGACGACATCAGCGCCCTCCGAGGCCTGACGGCCGAGGTCCTCTCCCGACCCCTCCATCTGTTCCAGATCCCGGACGCGATCCAGCATCGCGTCAAGCAGACCGGCGCCTCACGCTTCCCGGGCGACGGGGAATTCCGGGGAGAGAACCGGTCCTACGGGGCGATGATCACCTTCTCGGCCAACCAGCCCGATCTTCCCCATCCGGACGAGGACGCGGAACGGGCACGCAAGGAAGAAGAGCGCGCCGAGAAGCGTGCGGAAGCAGAGGGCCAGACCGGGCAGAGCGGCGAAGCGGAGACCGCGGAGGCCGAGCCCGGAGATCGGCCACACATGGCCGGACCTGGCCGCGGGGCCGACGGCAGCGAGAAGGGACCGCAGGTCAAGATCGAAGTGCTCGACGACGCGGGTGAGATCGTTCGAACGTTCGAGCGGCCCGTAAAGCTGGGCGTGAACCGCGTCACCTGGAACCTGAGAGGTGATGCGTTCAAGCGCCCGGATACCGGGGAACCCCAAGAGGAATCGCCCTTCCAGCGCTCGGGGAGGCCTGTCCTGCCCGGCACGTACACCGTGCGCCTCTCCCTGAACGACCATGAGACCGAGGGGACCTTTCGGATCCTTCCTGATCCGCGCGAAAGCATCGCCTAGGAAGAGCGTGTCGCCAAGCACGAGGCGGTGACGCGGGCGGGCGTGGTGCGGGAGGCGCTCGCCGAGGCGATC
>JAUWDL010000287.1 GCA_030608825.1 Gemmatimonadales bacterium | reverse complement strand
CGATGAAGACCCGCGCGGAGCGCGACGGGGACTTCTACGTCCTCAACGGCGAGAAGAAGTGGAACACCAACGGCGCCGTCGCGGCGCTCAACACGATCTTCGCGGTCACGCGGCCCGACCGGGGGGCGCGCGGCATCTCCGCGATCGTGGTCGAGGAGGGAACGCCGGGCTACCGAGTGGGCAAGCACGAGGACAAGCTGGGGATCCGATGCGTTCCCGTGGTCGAGGTCCACTTCGAGGACTGCCGGGTCCCGGCGGAGAACCTGCTCGGCGGCAAGGAGGGGCTCGGCTTCAAGCACGCGATGATCACCCTCGACCGCGCCCGGCCGGGGGTCGCGGCCCAGGCCGTGGGCCTCGCCCAGGGAGCCCTGGATCTGGCCATCGAGTACACGCACGGCCGGAACCAATTCGGCCAGCCCGTGAGCTCGTTTCAGGGCATCCAGTGGATGTTCTCCGATATGGCCACCCAGATCGAGGCGGCCCGGCAGCTCGTGCACACGGCCGCCCGGACCATCGATTCGGGGGCGAAGAACATCACCAAGGTGTCGGCCATGTGTAAGCTGATGGCCACCGACGTCGCCATGAAGGTGACGACCGACTGCGTGCAGCTGTTCGGTGGCTACGGCTACTGCAAGGACTACCCGATCGAGAAGTACATGCGTGACGCCAAGATCACGCAGATCTACGAGGGGACGAACCAGATCCAGCGGTTGGTGATTGCGCGCAACCTGCTCCGCGAGGCGGCGAGCAGCGGGGGCTGAACTAGGGCGACGCCCGTCCTGATCTGACCAGGGCTTCCGTCGGGAGCAGCCGGGCGGAAGCTCCGAACGTGTCTACGCCTCGCCTCCGGTCGCGTGCTGAGCCGCTCCTCCGACCACGCCCTCTGCCGTCTTCTTGAGCCTCCGGAGCTTGAAGCCCACGCCGAGGAGCAGGAAGCCCAGAATCAGTGCGAAGAAGGCGATGATCCAGATGATCGCCAGCGCGCCCTGTCCCGGACGGGCGATCACATAGAGCCCGAAGAGTGCCGAGACCACGCCGCTGAGCGCGAGCATCCACTCGCCCTCGACCACCTTTCGGATCTGGACCGCGGTCACGATGTCGATGACTCCTCGGATCAGAGCCCAGATCCCGATCACGAAGAGCAGGGCGATCGCGGTCGCATCGGGCCGCATGAATGTGATCACGCCGGCCGCCAGACTCACCAGGCCGCCGATGACATACCAGCCCTTGCTGTCGGCCTCGAATGCCATCGCGAGCGAGGTGAACCCGTCGACGAAGCAGTAGAAGCCGAAGAGGACGATGATGACGAGAACGGTGAGCCCGGGGAAGGTCAGCGCGCCAATCCCGAACAGGATGGCGAAGATTCCGCGCAGAACGAAGGCCCACCAGTTTTCGGCGAGAGCAGCCAGCATTCCTACCTCCTTGTAAGAGGGTTGGGAACGACGCCCCACATCCTATCACGCCAAGGACTCCCCGGGCCAGAGCAGGGGGCGTGCAACCTTTTGCCGACGTCCCACGTCCTTATCTGTGAGGTGCTACGGACGCAGCACGCGTGGACACCAGCCAGACATCGGGAAAGCCCTGAGGAAGAGGAAGGCCCCGCGACGGTAGGTGCGGGCGGCCGGCTGAAGCCGGAGGAGAACGCCGTCTCGGAGTCTCCGCCGTGACGATGGGTGGTTGGGAGACTGGGAAGCGGGACTTCGAGGCGGCGCTTCCACCGATTCAGTTTTCTGAAACATCGATATCCAGGCGCCCGTGCAGGCGCAAGGGACGCTCAGCTTCCCGCAGCTCTCAGCCAGCTCCAGTAGCGCACGATCGGCTCCGGCCGGCAGGCTTCACCGCCGCCGGTTTCGCCGCTTCCGCCGCGGCACTCGCGGGTGCCATCGGTCACGACGGTGAGCAGGACCGCTCCGTCGCGGAAGAACTCCACACGCATGTAGCCTCGCTCCCCATGCTGGCGTCCAGCCGCAAAGAGGGCATCGGCCTTCTCGACGGATCTGAGCCGGCTACCGGCTCCGCTTACCAGCAGCCAGTCCGCGCCGAACCCCGCGCCGCGAAACACCTGAAGCGTGTGCTCGTGGCCCGATGCGAAAGCCACCGGCCGCCTCGGGGCGCTCGAGACCGCGGCCACGAGACTGTCCACCATCCGCCGATTCTTCGGGTTGGACATGTCCTGCGATGAGACCCCTGAGTTCCTTCCGATCGGATAGAGGAAGGGAATCGGGATGTAGAGCGGTCCCCAGATGTTCGTGAGCGGGAACACCTGGTCTTTCACGCTGAAGTATCCGCCGTGCGGGCCGTTCGTCTTGAGCGTGTGATGGGCGAACACGACCACGTGGCGGGCCGTCGCCTCGGGCTCGCTCAGGATCTCCCTCAGCGCGCCATACGCTTCGCCGGCGGTGGAGGGCTCGCACTCGGAGCCTGGGGGCGGCTCCTTCTCATAGCGCAGGAGCCACTCCGTGTCGATCGTCACGAGAAGCGCGGTCTCGCCCAGCGTCTCCGCCGCCGGACCCGGGCAGCCGCCTTCCGGCAGAAAGACGACGTCGAGGTCCTCTCCGGCAGCGGCGTCGATGTAAGCGGCCTGCCGGCGGATCTGTTCGAGTCCGCTCTCGCCGCCATAGCCCCAGTCGTGGTTTCCCGAGATGAAGATCCCTCGCGCTCCCGTGCCTCGCACCACGTCAAGCTGAGTCTCAAGGGCCAGAAGGTTGTGCTCCCGTTCCGGGTGGCCGGGCTCGTGAAGGCCGTGCCCGTAGACGTTGTCCCCCATGAACGCGATCGCCACCTGTGACGTCCGCGATCGGCCGGCCGCGTCGTCGTGCAGGAGTGACAGAATCGGGCCTCCCGACTCCGGGTCGCCGGCGTCGCCGACCAGATACAGGACGGCTTCGGGCGCGTCAGCGGCTCGCCGATCGGGCGGCGGCGGGACGGGCGCGAAGCTCGCTTTCGCGCAGCCCGCCAGCGCGAACGCGGCCGCGATCGTAAGCGACAGCAGGCCGAACCGGCGTCGTCCGTTTGGTGGAAGCGGAGGCCGCATCTGGCTAATCATGATCGTTCGTTGAACTTTCAAGTGCTATCTGGCATGCTCGGGTCGTTTTTGCTCTCGCCGTCTTACCAGCCAGCCACGGAAGGTTCCGATTGAGCAAAGAAACTCGCGGCGGCCGTGCGGCCGTTGCTGGAAGAAGCGCC